>CANJCG010000067.1 GCA_947472655.1 Actinomycetota bacterium | reverse complement strand
CTTACGAGCAGCAGGTGAAACCACGGGATTTGCCGAAATTGATCCTGATGAATTGCCGTTTGCGACCGATGATGCGCTGATTACCACTGAAATTGATGGACCGGAATTTGTGCAGGCAAAAATGGATGCGCTACGCGCGCATGCAACGCAGGTCAGTGTCGAGGGTGGGTTCTTTGCTCTATCGAACAATCTGGGCGCTCAAATTTTTGCAACGGAGCACTTTCGGTTGGCTGTCGGGCAGCTTGGTGAACTCGTTGATGGCCGAGAGCGGGACCTTTTTGCTGGGATTGATGCGTGATTCAAGTCTTGCGCTTCGCTGCAGCCGCAGCCGTCGGCCTGCTCGTGGGTCTCATCGGGGCATTTGTGCAGGCTGAACGCTTCATTATGTCCGTGCCATGGGGTCTGCTCGTGGTGCCGTGGGGCATGGTGCTGGTCATCGCCGTGCTCGTCATCGCTGTTCGTGGCGCCACTTGGCTGGTTATGAGTCGCTGGGGCGGCATGGTGCTGTTCTTGGGCTGGCTTATTGCAACGATTGCCATGGCAGGGGAGAGCCCATCTGGGGATCTTGCACTTTCTGGAGGCGGTCGCCAGTGGGTGTATTTGATTGGCGGAGTGGTGCTGGCAGCTGCCGCATCAACCTTCCCGGTAATAGCGGAACGAAGTAGTGGCGCAGTTGAAGCCTGAGCGCTGCGTGTGAAGATCGCCGAGCATCGCGGGCATACCAAGATTTGCGATGTGGTCGCCTACCATCTGTAAAGAGTGCAGTTGATTTCTGGAGGTTATGTACGTGAGTGACAATCGCCATTGGCAGTGGCCAGTGGGGGTTTCACGTCGCATTGTCTTGATAGGCGCGGGAGTCGTTGCTGTCATCGTCCTTTTCGTCGTCATTGCTATAGCCGCGATGGGGTCAGGAATACCTCGAGGAACCACGGTTCTCGGTATTTCGATCGGTGGGCTTTCTCAGTCTGAGGCGACTGCGGTACTCGAGAAAGAATTTGCCTCCAGGCAAAAAGTCACTATTACTGTGTCCAGTGGGCGAAAGACTTTCCCGATTAGTCCCGCCGATGCCGGTCTGTCCTTTGATGCAGCGGCAACAGTGACGCAAGCATCTGATCGCACGTGGAATCCCTTCGTTTTCGTGTCTCAGCTCTTCATGAATCGAACCTTGGATCCCGTCGTTGTCGTTGATCAACCAGCATTGAGCGCGCAAGTCGACAGTTTTGCAACCGTTGTTGATCAACCAGCTATCGAACCGACAATCGATATGAAGGCCTTGAAGCCGATCTCGGTAAAGGGCCAGACCGGCAAGGAAATCAATCGAGATGCTGCTTCGTTAGCAATTACTCAAGCGTTTGCCACAGGTAGGAATGCTGTTCAAATTGCAACAGTTGAAACTCAGCCGAGTGTCAGTGACGATGCCTTGGTTGCTGCGCAGCAAGAAGCAAAACAAGCAGTGAGTGCGCCTGTCTTTATTCAAGTTGGCACGCTGAAAGCAAAAATTGGGGTGCATGCACTTGCTCGCGCATTACGTTTCGATGCACAAAACAGTGTGCTTGTGCCGGTGCTTGATGGAGAAATTTTGCATGCTGCGGTTGCCCCAAAGCTTGGGTCAGTTGAAGAACCAGGACGCGATGCATCATTCGCATCTGTAGATGGCAAAACGGTTATTGTGCCAAGCAAAGTAGGAAAAGGTGTTGCAGATGAAGAACTTTCTGGCGCTGTCGCGAGTGTTATAGCGAAGAATTCACCGAATCGCACAGTTGAAGTAACTGTTGGTGTGCGCGAACCCACACTCACAACTCAGGAAGCCACAGATTTGGGTGTACAGGAGCGGATGTCGACTTTCACTCAAAAATTTCCGTACGCGGCCTATCGCAAACAAAACATTGGCGAGGCCCTCCGCAGAGTAAATGGAACAGTAGTAATGCCGGGAGAAGTTTTTTCAATGAATGACGCGATGAAAGAACGCACTGTTGCCAATGGTTACACCGTCGGATTTGTCATTGGGCAAGGCGGAATCTTTGCGCAAGAGCTGGGTGGTGGAGTTTCTGCTGCAACAACCACGACGTGGACTGCTGCCTTTTACGCAGGGATGGAGCCAGTTCAAGTTATTGCCCATTCCATCTACATCTCGCGCTATAAAGCCGGTCTTGAAGCCACGGTGGCCTGGGGCATTTTTGATATGAAGGTTAAGAACCCGTATGACACCCCAATCTATATTCAAGCGTCAGCTAACTCGACCTCAGCAACGGTCTCGTTTTGGGGTACCCCGGTCTACAGCGATATCGAGGCTGAGTTTGGCCCCAAACGCGACATCAAGCCGTTTAAGACGATTTACGACGAGTCAGCAACGTGTTTAGGTCAAGGCGGGATGGAAGGTTTTGCGATTGATGTGGACCGGGTCTTCTTCAAGGATGGTGTTGAGGTCAAACGTGAAACGATCACCAGCAAATACAAGTCATCGCCTGAAGTTATTTGTGGCAAAGAAAAGCTCAAGAAGCCCGGAATCAACTTTGGTCCAACACCAACTCCGTCGGCCAGTAAATCTGCTGGCAGTGCATCGCAGTCACCTGCCGCGAGCCCAGTGGTAGGTGATGGACCCCCTGCCGCACGCAGCAATGTGACCAATAACAAGGACTGACATAGGTCACTGAGGTAAAGACGCCCCGAACCTTGTGTAGATTTGGGCTTGCTCATCCCCGTTACCACTGGAGGAATTGATGACCTACGTCATCGCATTACCGTGTGTTGACCTCAAAGACCGTGCGTGCATTGAAGAATGCCCGGTTGATTGCATCTATGAGGGTGACCGGATGCTTTATATCCAGCCTGATGAATGTGTTGACTGTGGCGCGTGCGAGCCAGTGTGCCCAGTTGAAGCTATTTATTACGAAGACGATGTGCCAGAAGAGTGGAAGGCGTACACCGCCGTTAACGCTGACTTCTTCGATGTGCTTGGCAGCCCGGGTGGCGCGGCAAAGCTTGGTGCTCAGACCTTTGACGTGCCTCTCGTGGCTGCGCTTCCCATTCAGGAGCACGAGCACTAAACATGGGTAAGGCCCATCAGCTTCCTGATTTCCCTTGGGATTTGTTAGCACCGCATTCCCAGCGTGCGGCCAAACATGCAAATGGGATCGTTGATTTGTCGGTGGGAACTCCTGTTGATTCCACCCCGGCAGTAATTCAGCAAGCGTTGATTGAGGCTGCGAACTCTCCGGGATACCCGACCACCATTGGCACCGTGGAGCTTCGCGAATCTTGCTCCGCTTGGATGCAGCGTATATTGGGCGCCACGGTTGGCGTGGATGCAATTTTGCCCACGATTGGCTCGAAAGAGTTTGTCGCTTGGTTGCCAACGTTGTTGGGGCTTGGTCCAAATGATCACATCGTCATTCCGCTCGTCGCCTATCCGACTTACGCCGTGGGCGCAGCACTGTGCGGGGCTCGAGTAACCGCAACAGATCATCCAGAGGCCATTGATGACGCTGCGCTGATTTGGTTAAACACACCTGGAAATCCCACCGGCCACGTTTTGCCTGCCGAACGTATGAATTCAATCGTTGAGCATGCCCGCAAGATTGGTGCTGTGGTTGCAAGTGATGAGTGCTACTACGAGTTGGCTTGGGATGCCGAGCCAGTCTCTATTTTGCATCCGAGCGTTTCGGGTGGTGATCACGCCAACGTATTGGCCGTGCATTCACTTTCTAAACGGTCAAATTTTGCGGGTTATCGGTTTGGGTTTGCAGCCGGTGACACGTCGATCATTAAACAACTTCTTGAAGTGCGTAAGCACGGCGGATTGATCGTGCCAGGTCCAGTTCAGCATGCGGCAGCAATCGCCTATAGCGATGATGCTCATGTTGCAGTTCAGCGTGAGCGATACCGAGTCCGCCGAGAGCTTCTCAAAGGTGCACTCCACCAGGCTGGATTCACGATCGACGACAGTGCGGCTGGTCTCTATCTTTGGGCCACTCGGGGTGAGCCTTGCTGGGACACTGTTTCCTGGTTTGCTGATCGAGGAGTTCTGGTGACCCCCGGCGATTTCTATGGGGTTGCTGGTGCCCACCATGTGCGGATCGCCCTTACCGCAACTGATGAGGCAATCGGGCGGGTTCCAGCCCGTTTAGCGATGTGACTCTCTACACTTCCTGGTTTGGTAGTTCCGGTCGGCTGGAGTCTGTAGGGTCATCCTGCTGAGAAGGAGTAGACGTGTCTGAATACGCAGTGAAATACCCCGGTGGCGAGCTTGAGCTCCCCGAGGTTCCGTCAACTATTGGTGAGCCGGGATTAAACATCGCGCCGTTCATGAAGACCACCGGGCACGTCACGCTCGATTATGGCTTTATGAACACAGCTGCCTGCTCGTCGGCAATCACCTACATCGATGGCGATGCTGGCGTACTCCGCTACCGCGGCTACCCAATCGAACAATTGGCGCAGAAGTCAACATTCTTGGAATCGGCATATCTACTCGTATATGGCGAACTTCCTACTGCAGGCCAGCTCGCTAGCTTCGAAGCTGAAATCAATAAGCATCGCGAAGTGCCTGCTGCGCTGAAGAACTTGTTTACTGGTTTTCCAACCAGCGCCCACCCAATGCCAATGCTTTCGGCAGCAGTGTCTGCCCTTTCCACCTATTACCAAGATGAGTTAGATCCAGCAGATAAAGCGGGCGTTGAACTTTCAACTATGCGTTTGCTCGGAGCGCTTCCGACCCTTGCTGCCTACGCCTATAAGCACACGCAGGGTGAAACCTTCGTCGATCCTGACCCTTCCCTTGGCTACGTCGAAAATTTCCTGCGGATGACTTTCGGCAAGGCGGGCGAAGAATTTGTTTTGAATCCGGCTGTTGCTAGTGCAGTAGACACCTTGTTGCTTCTTCACGCAGATCATGAGCAGAACTGCTCAACTTCTACCGTGCGCATGGTCGGTTCAGCAGATGCCAACCTTTACGGCTCAGTTTCTGCTGGAATTCAAGCCTTGTTCGGCCCGCTTCATGGTGGCGCTAACCAAGCAGTGATGGAGATGTTGCAAGAGATTTCTGATGCTGGTGGCGATGTTTCGGAGTTCGTTCGCAAGGTCAAGGATCGTGAAGACGGCGTGAAGCTTATGGGCTTTGGTCACCGTGTTTACAAGAGCTACGACCCACGTGCAGCAATCGTGAAGGGTCACGTCGACAGCGTGCTTGACGCACTTGGTGTGCAGGATCCATTGTTGAACATCGCTCGCACACTCGAAGAAACCGCATTGAGCGATGACTTCTTTGTTTCTCGCAAGCTCTACCCAAATGTCGACTTCTACACCGGCATTGTCTACAAGGCCATGGGATTCTCAACCGACATGTTCACCGTGTTGTTCGCTCTTGGTCGCATGCCAGGTTGGGCTGCACAGTGGCGCGAAATGGCCGAAGACCCAACAAAGAAGATTGGCCGTCCTCGTCAGGTGTACATCGGCGAGACACTACGCGAGTACGTTCCGGTTGGGGATCGCTAACGCATTTAAGTTTTATCTAGGAAAGCCCCGAACCCATCAGGGATCGGGGCATTCCTATTTCTTGCTGAAGTGATTAATCGTTGGCGTGCAGGGCTGAGTTCAAGCCACCCCAAGAACCAGTTCGAGACACGACTTCGATGGCTCCGGTTTGCGAGTTGCGGCGGAAGAGCAAATTGTCGTGGCCAGAAACTTCTTTAGCCTTAGCGATCGAGCCGTCGGGCATGGTGACCTTCGATCCGGCTGTTACATACAGACCGGCTTCAACAATGCAGTTATCTCCTAGGCTTAAACCAACACCTGCATTAGCGCCGATCAGTGAGCCGGCTCCGATGGAGACCACTTCCTTGCCACCGCCAGACAGGGTTCCCATAATTGAGGCGCCACCACCAATGTCTGATCCATCGCCAACAACCACGCCGGCAGATATGCGGCCCTCAACCATCGAAGTACCAAGAGTGCCAGCGTTGAAGTTAATGAAGCCTTCATGCATCACAGTGGTGCCGCTCGCTACGTGGGCTCCAAGGCGTACGCGATCAGCGTCAGCGATGCGCACGCCAGTCGGCACGACGTAATCAACCATGCGAGGAAATTTGTCGACGCTCACTACGGTGAGGTGCAAGCCTTTGCTGCGCGCCCGAAGCCGAGCGTCGTTGATTTGATCAATTGGTACGGGGCCCAGATTGGTCCAGGCAACGTTTGCGAGAAGCCCGAAAATGCCGTCAAGATTGATGGTCCGCGGACGAACGAGTCGGTGGGAGAGCAAATGCAGCCGGAGGTAGGCGTCAGCGGCATCTGCTGGGGCTGCGGCTAGGTCTGCGATGGTGGTCACAATCGTTTCAACCCGGACACCACGGATCGAATCAGTGTCAATGGCGTTGCTCAGCCCGCTCACGTCGGTAGGAGTGTGAGCCAACGCCGGGGATGGATACCAGGCATCCAAAAGTGTGTCGCCAGCAAATGTGGCTAAGCCAATTGCCGACGCAGGGCCAGATACCAAGGACAGATCAACAGGAGTGGATGACATAGCGACTACCGTAGTCATGTGCCTGTCCTAGACCTATCAATAGATGTCGCTCTGCTGGCGGCTGCCGTCATTGACGTGCCATCGCAGTCCCACCACGAAGGTCACCTTGCGGACCTCGTAGAGCAAGCTCTTGAAGGGTACGTCCACTTGCAATTGGTTCGCCATGGCAACACCTTGGTGGCGCGAACCATGACGGGCAAGGGTGAACGTGTGCTCATTGGGGGCCACCTAGACACGATTCCGGGTGCAGGCAACCTTCCGCACCGACTTGAAGGTGATCGTCTCTACGGGCTCGGCGCTTGCGATATGAAAGGTGGCCTTGCCATTGCTTTATCGCTTGCAGCAACCGTGACCAATCCCGTGCGTGACGTGACTTATGTGTTTTATGAATGTGAAGAAGTAGGTTCGCAGTTCAACGGACTGCAACACATCGTGGACCGCGAACCGGCACTACTTGATGCCACGCTTGCGATTTTGATGGAACCTTCGAATGCTGGAATTGAAGCTGGGTGTCAAGGCACTCTGCGTGCAGAAATTCATCTGTCTGGTGTGCGTGCGCACAGTGCACGATCATGGATGGGTGTCAATGCGATTCATTCAGCGGGTGAAGTCTTGAGTCGTCTTGAAAATTATGTGCCGCGCAATCCGGTGGTTGATGGCCTGACCTATCGCGAAGGTTTCAGTGCTGTTGGTATCCGAGGCGGCATCGCAGGCAACGTCATTCCGGATGAGTGCGTGGTTACGGTGAATCATCGCTTTGCGCCAGATCGAACGCTCGCACAAGCCAAAGCACATGTAGAAGAAGTGTTCGACGGATATGAAGTGGTGTTTGTTGATGAGGCTGATGCGGCTAGGCCTGGACTAGATCAAACTGCGGCTGCTGCATTTGTTACTGCCGTTGGCGTGGAACCACAACCAAAGTTCGGTTGGACTGACGTTGCTCGCTTTACTGCGCTTGGAACCCCAGCCCTGAACTTTGGGCCGGGGGATCCAAGCATCGCTCATCAGGTAGATGAGTGGGTGTCGGTAGCGCAATTGCGCAGTTGCCACGAGCGTTTACTTGCGTGGCTCACGACGCAAGGGTAATTACTGCTTGATTGCTGCGATGTCGAGAATGATCTTGATTGCATCGCCGACCAAGACGCCGCCAGTGTCGAGTGCAACGTTGAAATTGAGCCCGAAGTCCTTGCGGCTGATTTCAGCTTCGCCTTCGAAGCCAACGCGTGCGTTGCCGTAAGGATCGGTGCTGGTGCCATTGAATTCGAAGTCAACATCAACGCTCTTAGTGTGCTCACCAAGGGTCAGGTCACCGGTGACGACAAACTTGTCATCATCCTTCTGGGTGACGGATGTTGACGTGAACGACAAAACTGCGTTGCTCTCAACGCTAAAGAAGTCAGCACTTTTGAGATGACCATCGCGGTCCGCGTTGGCAGTGTCAATGCTTGCAGTCTGAATGGTGATTTCGGCAGTTGATGCGGCTGGGTTAGCGCCATCCAGGACGAATGTTCCTGCGAAGTCGGTGAAGCGTCCACGAACCTTGGCAACCATTGCGTGACGCACGGAGAAGCCGATGTTGGAGTGTGTTGGGTCAATTGCCCAGGTGCCTGTTGTTGCGCTGAGGTCAGCCATGATGCCCTTTCAGAAGTTGAATGTTCAATTACTTAGTTGAATGTACAACTAATGCTGGTTTAGGGCAAATCCGAGTTCCTCTAGGCTTTGTCCGTGCCTTTTGTCTGCGTGTATTGCGCTTCCAGCCCCGATATCCCCGAGCGTTACATCGAACTCGCGGCACACGTGGGTCAAGGTATCGCCGCGCGTGGCTGGGGCTTGGTGTCTGGAGGCGGAACCCAATCGATGATGGGTTCAGTTGCTCGGGCTGCGCGAGCGGGTGGAGCAACCACCATCGGGGTGATCCCACAAGGCCTCATTGAATACGAAGTTGCAGATCACGATGCTGCGGAACTGATTGTTACCGCAGATATGCGTGAACGAAAAGGGATCATGGATGACCGTGCGGATGCTTTTTTGTGTTTGCCAGGTGGCATCGGAACACTCGAAGAATTAATGGAAGTGTGGACAGCACGACATTTACGCATGCATGAAAAACCCGTTGTTGTCCTTGATCCATGGGGCGACTTCGCCTTGTTGAGACAACAAGTAGAGCATTGGCAAGCTATTGGCTTTGTGCGCGATCACGCTCTTGAACAGCTGGTCTGGG
>CANJCG010000066.1 GCA_947472655.1 Actinomycetota bacterium | reverse complement strand
GGGTTCCACCATTGATGCTCATTGATGGATGCTCGTTTTCTCCGCCTGCGCGCTCAGCGATTGAATCCTTTGACCCCATGTCGTGACCTGACGAAAACATCGTGCCAGCCCCACCCAAAATGACAACCCGAACTTGGTCATCGGCTTCAGCGCGCAAGAATGCTTCATCAAGTTCAACAAGCAAACCACGGTTTTGTGCATTTCTCTGATTAGGACGATTCAGCATGATCCGCACGATGCTTTTATCATCAAGCTCTTCGTAGGTGATGTACTTGTAGTCAGTCATGTCTTGCCTTTCTTAGCTGTGCCGAAGGTGATTCGAGCTTGTGAAGGGAAATTATTTATTGATAGAGCATAGATATAGCAAATAACAAGCGTCAGCGTTGGCTACTTGGATAAACATCACTGGCGTTCGGATCGTAATTCTGAACAGGGCTTACTTGGTTGGCCAAGTGAGCCATAGGTGCTCGATTCCGCGGATCTGATGAGAGATCCAATCAACCGTGGTGCCTGGCTTGATTTCGTAGAACGGAATGCGCTTATGCCACTCCTGCAACACCACTCGCAATTCCAATCGAGCCAGGTGCGAGCCAAGGCAGCGGTGCGGCCCAGCGCCGAAAGCAAGGTGAGCCTTGTCTCCGCGGGTGAGGTTCACCTCGCTAGATCCTGGAACTGCTGGATCAATGTCGGCAGCAGCCAGGGAAGGGCTAATTCCGGTGCCCTTAGCGATTGGACAACCGGCAAGCACCGTGTCTTGTGTTGTGACGCGAGCCACGGACATTACTGGAGTTTCCCAACGCAGTAGTTCCTCGATCACATTTGTGACCTGACTTGGATCATCATGAATCAATTGCTGGGCTTCAGGATGCGTGGCCAAGTAGTTGAAGAACAACTGCAGCGATGATGTAACAGTATCGAGGCCGCCGGCCATGACCTGGAACAACAATCGGCAGAGCACGCTGTCAGTGAAAGGCTGGCCATCGTCTCCGACAGCCTTGGTTACGGTCGTGATGAGGTCATTGCCAGGATTTGCGCGCTTGTCATCGATCGCTTGCTGTAAGCGAATGAAGATCTTGGGAACTTCAACCTGCTGAAGTTTCATGCCCTCTTCCCAGCTGCCGCCACAGAGCATGTCGGGGTGAATCATGACGTCTTTCCAGTAGACCATCTGGTCAAGCTCTTCAAGCGGCCACCCAAACAACGTTAAGAATGTGCTTGATGGAAATGGCACGGCAACCTGGGTCGCGAAATCAACTTCACCCTTATCGATAAATTCATCAATGATTGCATTGATGTGTGCGGTCAACTCCGGCTCAAGCGCCTTCATTAACTTTGGTGAAAAGAACGGGTCGAGTACCCGACGAAACTGCGTGTGTTCTGGAGCATCAACACCAACGGGAATCGGTGGCTCAGCTGCACCCATCATCAACACCGAGCTTGAATAAATCTCAGGACAGCGCAGTACTTCTTCGACATACACCCGGTCCATAACATCGACAGAGGTTTCCATCTGATCGAAATCCAGTGGTCCCTTTTTGCGCAACTCGTTGTAGTAGGCGCGTGGGTCAACAGTGCGCTCGTACTGCCATTGTGCGTACTTCTTGCGAGCCTCTGGATCGGATGAAAACGTGGTTTCGTATGCCATGGAAACTCCTTGTAGGTAAAAATGAGGAAACGAAAAACCGATATTGACTCAAGACCCGTTTCCAAGCCCCGAGGCAATATCGGCTTTCGCTACAACGCTATTCAGTCACTATCTATGAGAACTAATTACAGGATCTTCGACGTTGGGTCGACACCCATGAGCTTGGCCAAGTTGCCGCCCATGATCTTGGCCTGATCCTCAGGGGACAGGTCGGAGATCTCGTCAATGAAGGTGATCGGATCGAACATGCCTTCAGGATGTGGGTAGTCAGAACCAAAGCAGATGTTGTCTGCCCCAACTGCTTCGATCAATCCAGTGACGTCTTCCTCAACGAATGGGTGCACATAAATTGAACGCTTCCACGTGACCATTGGATCTTCAATGAAACGCTCTGGCTCACGTGCATAAAGCTTCTTCAATGTTGTCATCAATGGCTTCACAAAGGCTGTGCCGTTTTCTACTGGCAAGAAACGAATGTTTGGAAAACGGTTAGCCAAACCATGTCCGATGATTGATGCGACCGTGTCTTTGATGCCTCGGTATTCGGCGCCAACAATTGAACTGAAGAGCGAGCGTCCCGCGAACGGCTTGAATTCTCCGTTAAGGCCGTTCCAGTCGTTCGTGTATCGGGTGTAGCCATCATCTGAAGAGTGCATGCCCACGAGAATGCCAGCTTCTTCAACACGCTTCCAGAATGGATCGAATTCAGGAAGTGCGAACGAACGACGGCGACCGTTGTAATCAGGAACAGTGGCTGGGCGAATCAAGATAACGCGAGCACCGCGCTCTATAAGGAAATCAAGTTCCTTTATGGCCTCATCCACAATTGCCAAGGTGATCACGGGAGTGGCGAAAATACGATCTTCGTAGCAGAAACTCCAGTGCTCATACATCCACTCGTTGAGTGCGTGAATGACAACGTGGCTAGCTACTGGGTCATCAATAAGGCGCTCTTCGAGAACACTCGCAAGAGTTGGCCACATCATCGCGCGATCGATGCCTTGCTCATTCATCAATTCAAGTCGGTCAGCTGGATTAAAGAAAGCTGGAGGCGAAGTGATGTACCTGGGAGGCTCGATGAGCGCCAAGTCACCAGGCTTGCTTGCAGTCTTTGAAGACGGATTCTTTAACTTGAATTCAAGTTCCTGAGCACCCGGCTGAGCAACCTTGGTGAAGGTTGGGTTTGGGATGTAATCGCTAATGACGTTTTTCAGTGCGATCTTGGTACGGCCGTTCACCTCGACGTATTTGACTACTTCGCTGTATTCAGCAGGCAAGTACTTAGTGAACGCATCCGTCGTCTCATACATGTGGTTATCGGCGTCAAAAATGGGGATATCTAGATTACGTGACACAAAAGCCTCCTCAAGAGGGCAAGACAATCGCCTGCCAAATTTCACTAATGAGACAACTATCGGTGTTCCTCATAAAGAGCACAAGGTTTTTAGAAAAGTTTTATTCTGAGTTTTGGTGAAACGGACATATCGGTCATTTCTTTCTTGAATTTGAGCTCAGGTTCCTCCCTGCTGCCACGCACTGAAGAAATCGAGGATTCTGAAGGTTAAGAAACCGGAGAATTGGATTTATAACGAATTGAAACATTTTACCGGCATCTATAGCGGATCTGAGATTAAAGAACTACTTTGTCTCCTAGCTACTCGGCATATTCATGCTGATACAGATCGGGCCAAGCAGTGTGCTTGTCCGCGTATACAGGAGGATTTCACATGGCAGGATCACAGATGCGCAAGCGTCGTTCTGCATACCTCGTTGTCGGAGGCCTCAGTGTTGCAGTCACTATGACTGCTCTGGCTAGTGCACAAGCTGCACCAACGCCAGCACCAAAGGTCGTTACGCCAGCGTCGTGTGCTCCAACACCAGGTGTCGATGCAAAGACCCTCAAGGTCGGCATGATTACGTCACTCACTGGCCCAAGCGCACCAGGTTTTGCCGGCGCATACGAAGCCGTTGCACTGCGCGTTGCTCAGGAAAATGCCAAGGGTGGCATCTTTGGTCGCAAGCTCGTGCTTTCGAAGTACGACGATGCATCCAATGGTGCTGGCCAAATCACTGCAGCGAGCCAAGCTCTTGATCGCGATCAAGTTCTCGCGATTAACTATGCAGCAGCAGTTGACACCATGTTCCCAGCTTTGAAGACTGCAAACCTTCCTGCATTCGGCACCGGGTTGCCACCTGCAGCAACTGACTTCAACGTCTTCGGTTCTGGCGGCCCGGGTTCAAACAACTTGGCTTCAACGGCACTAGTAAAGCGCCTTGCCACAACTGGTGCCACCAAGCTTGCAGGTATCACCTTCCCTGTTCCAGCTGCAGTGCAAAACCTCAAGAACACCTTGGCGCTTGCCCCATTAGCGGGTATGACCACTGTGCTCACCAAGAACGATGCCCCATTTGGTGCCTATGACGCAACGTCAACGGCGTTGGCGATTCGTGCATCAGGTGCTGATGGCGTGATCGCTGTTCTTCAGCCAGATGGCGGTGTGTCAGTGTTCCAGGCACTCAAGCAGCAGGGCATCACCTTGAAGGCACTGAACATGCCAGGTCTGTCTGACCCAGCATTGGTCACCAAGGGTGGCGCAGGCTTGAACGGTGTTATCAGTTCCACCTACGGGTCAATCCCACCAGGTGTCACCGGTCGCCCAGGCTTCCGTACCTACAACAACGCGATGTTGGCAGCGGGCTTCAACCCATATGGTGCAAACCCACCAATGTCATACATCTCAGCTGACACCATGATCAAGAGCATCAAGGCTGCCGGTGTTTGTCCTACGCGTGCAGGCATTGTCACTGCTGCCCACAAGGTGAAGTCATTTGATGGCGCTGGCGTATTGCCAAAGCCAATCAACTACATCCCAAGCGCGCTTGGACCAAACGGCACCCCAGGCAACTGCTCGTGGTTCGTCACGATCGTTGATCTCAAGATCGTTCCTGATAAGGAACCAACCTGTGGTGACCTCGTTGATGTCAATACTGGCAAGGTTGTTCTAAAAGGCTAGTTAGTAGCATCAGCAATACATTTACACGTGAGTGTGGGTGGCGAGAAATCGCCACCCACACTCATTTTCTATTGCTTCGTAACTATTAGGTTTTGTTTACACGCACAATCTGTATTAGTACGGCCGTGGTAGACCGAGCCGGCGCGCAAGGTTATTGCGATAAATTTCAGTAGTTCCACCATAAACAGCAGTACCAGGTGCATGCTGGCGCTCACTGGCAATGATGCCAGCCGCGATGCTGCCATCAACACCGAAATCAAGCAGACCTTCAGGTGCGGCCATGTCTGCAAGCTTGTCGGCATGCTTTGCTAACGCCTCAGCTGACATCGGCTTGCCAAGCTCGCCTTCTGCGTTCCAACACATTTCCAAATCAAGCATTGCTTCCGCGAGCGCTGCTCGCACTAACGGATCTTCAAGACGTGAGCGTCCGTCAGGCATTGTGCGCGAGGCTGCCCATTGGATAGCGCCATCGACGAGTTTTTGGAATACCCGAGAAAAACCAGCACCCATCGAACCATTGACTGGCGATACGCCCTCAGTAACAACTCCAGCTCCATGTTCGGTGGCAAGGGGTTCTGACATGACACTCCAGCCGTCATTCACAGGACCAATGCGGTAGTTGTCAGAGATCACGACATCGGTGTAGAAGGTGACGTTCGTGCGACCCCCACCCAAAATCCACACGGGAGTTGCTTCAACACCTGGGGTGTTCATTGGCACCAAGAACATTGTTAAAGTCCGGTGTTTTTCTTCAACCGCGCCCGTACGAGTCAGGAGGAAAACATAATCGGATTCGTTGCCCCATGTGGTCCACATCTTTTGGCCATTGATAACCCAAGTGTCACCATCTTGAACAGCACGAGTCGTTGCTGCAGCCATATCAGAGCCGTTGTCTGGCTCCGAGTATCCAAGGCAGGTGGTCAACTCACCCGAGCGGATTCCTGGGAGCACATTGTCTTTCAACCATTGCGATCCGAACTTTTCTAAAGTCGGAATAAGTAAAGATGAACTGACGTTTGCCGGGATGTAGTACTCATCGAAAAGATTTGTAATCATTTCAAGTTCGATTTCTCCGAGCCCGGCACCGCCTGCCTCAACTGCGAGTTCAGGATGGATCCATCCGCGTCTGGACATTTCCATCCGCACCGACTTTGGCATGCGATCGTGATCGACTGCGATGTGGGCAAGGTTTGGAGTCCAATTTTGCGAGATCAACTCTCGAATTTCTTTCTCAAAAACTAACTGATCTGAAGTTAGCTCAACTTGACTGAAATCCATGTCAGTCTCTCCCTATCGATTCGATGAAGTAAGTGCGGTGACTACAAGTTCTTGCGCTCGATGGTCAATTGCAGTGCTGATGTCGTCAAGATCCCGTCGGATTCCACCGCCGACGAGTGACCATGAAGAAACCTTGCGATAAAACAGGCTGATATCTGCTTCATTGGTGATACCCATGCCGCCATGCACGTGAACGGCTTTTGCAGTGCTGCGCAGTGCTGCGCGAGTGGCATGCGCCATCGCCATCGCAGCAAGTTCTGGACGGAAGTCCGGCTCATTTTCAGTTAGCCATGCAGCCTTAATGGTCATATTTCGTGCCGTCACAACATCCATGTGTATGTCGGCCAGCTGATGAGAAATTGCTTGGAATTTCGCGATCGTGACACCAAAGGCTTTGCGATCAAGTGCATAACCGCGAGCAATCTCACTTGAAATTGCCATAAGTCCAACAAGGGATGCAGCCGTTGCAATTCGCCATTCGCGATGAGCTAACTCCCAGATGTCCACTGCCTCATGGCCTTCTAACAGTGTGGTGGTCAGAACGTCTTCATCATTGGGACTCCACCAAGCCACGGGCGCACAGCCTTCGTTTTGGGCTTGGGCCGCAGGTGTCTCACGTGTCATTAAGATGATTGCGCCATCCTTAAATGCCACAACGGCCTTGGCCACAGCCCCACTGGGAACAAGCTGCGAGCCCAGTTCCCACGTTGAAATTGGCGCCAGACTCACGATGAGATCTCCGGCAAGGGCAGCTTTCCAATCCAAAGCATCAATCGAAACCCCTGTGCCTTTGAGTGCCGAAAGAAGACGCATCGTGACTACATGATCAATAAGCGGCACTGGCGCAGCTGTGCGGCCAATCTCGATACCGGCAAGAACCAACTCAACAAGCCCACCGCCATCACCCCCTACTGATTCGGGGATCGAAATGGTGAGCAGCCCATTATCTTGCACCGTCGACCACAGGTTCTGGTCGAAGCCAAGCGGCTCAGCTGCACGAACGACGTCAATCGTTGACTGCTCGGTGAACAGCGAGCGCAGCATGTCAACCAACTGGCCTTGCTCATCGCTCAGCGTATAGTCATTGCGCCGCAAGACAAGCGTCACGGTTCCTCCAAGAATTCACGATCAAGAGCTCTTACTCCTGATATTGAGCAATACTATCGAACCACCTTTTCTAACTTCTACACTTATCCTGATTTTCCAATCGCCCGCAGTCAGCGTCTCGATACGATCGCCAGCGGGAACCATTTCAGTGCCTCCGGGAGAGTCCATGACTGATGTAGATGTGATCGTTCTTGGTAGCGGATTCGCTGGACTTCGAGCAGCAGTAGCTGCCAGTGCTACCGGCGCCTCCGTGCTTGTCGTCGAAGCGCAGGGCGAACTTGGCGGACGAAGCCGCTATTCGTGGGCGAACATCATGGGTGCAGGCACACGTTTCCAAGTTGAACAGGGCATCCAAGACAGCGCTGAAGCGATGTATGAGCAATACATGCGTCTTAATGCTTTCCGCCTTGACGCATCAGTTGCATGGGCGCTGTGTTCAGGAACCGGCCCCGAGATTGAATGGCTTGCTGACAATGGAGCAGAAATTCGTGGCGTCGTACCAAATGAGAGTTTTGAAGTTCCTCGCATTCACCGAACAGGTGGCGGACAGCAACTCATCGATCTGCTTCTTAGACTTGCTCGCGCGCAAGGAGTTGATTTTGCTTTACATCATCGCGTTGACCGATTGCTTATTGACGGCGGACAGGTAACTGGAATTGAAGCGGCAGGCCAAACTCTGACGGCGAAAGCTGTCGTACTAGCAACAGGTGGTATGGGCGGCAATACCGAACTCATCCGTGAGTGGATGCCCGAGTTAGCAGCCCTCGCCGGAGATTGGGTACTTCCTGTCGGAGGAGATGAACTCGCGCCGTATGCCCAAGGCGATGCAGTGCCACTCTCATCTGCCGTGGGTGCCCAAATCACTGGTCGCAATTATTACGAAGCAACAATTCGGCCTGGCTATGTACAGGTATCAAACCCTGCACTGCCCGGTCACCTGCTCATGGTTGATGCAACTGGACGTCGCTTTGTCGATGAAACGGCTGGGATTGCTGCAATGCACGGAGCGTTCAACGCAGCAGTAGCCCCTGTCTATGCAATCTTTGATGAAGATGCAAAGACCTCATATAAACCGACGGGTGAAAAGACTCCTGAAGGAAAACCAATACGTCGACTGCATCCTGATTGGGTTGAAGACGTTGTTGATTCCATGGTTGAAAATCAACACTTTGTGAAAGCTCAGTCCCTCAAAGAATTATCCGAACTGCTCGGAATTCCATCAAACCACTTGATAGCAACAATTGATCAATACAACACAGACACTGCCCTTGGTTTTGATTCGGTGCAAATGAAGGAAGCCAAGGTCATGCGCGTTGTGTCATCCGGCCCGTTTTACGCAACTGAGATTCGGTTATCGTCTATCGGGTTCACTGGTGCTGGGCCGCGCGTGAACGCTCAAGGCGCTGTTCTGGATACCAAGCATCAGGTTATCCCTGGACTCTTCGCTGGCGGTGAATGTGCTGGCGGTCTGGCTGGCCCCATGTCCATCGGCGGCAACCCAACGGCCACGTGCTTTGTCTTTGGTCGTATTGCCGGTGAGAGTGCGGCAGCCTTTGCACAGCAATGATTCCGACCTGCGCACCTGAGTCCAAGCCGCTGGTCCTGAATACCACACAGGAATCTAGAAGTTTGAAATCCGTTCATCTTCCGTTCATCTCTGTAGCCTTCGTCCATGAGCCACCGCTAGTTCACTGAGCACACCAGGAAGACACCTGGAAGGTTCCTTCAAGGAGATGTCGTCCATGGACATGCTGCTCATCGCGGTGATTGCCCTTTGCGTGCTTGCAT
>CANJCG010000065.1 GCA_947472655.1 Actinomycetota bacterium | reverse complement strand
GTAACTCGCTCCATCGGAGCAGAAATAGGCCATCGCTTCGTACTGTTCTCGGCTTGTGCCGAAGCGCTTAATTGGATTGCTTCCAGTGATTTGGTCAGCGTTCGCGAGTTGACTGCCGGCCGCTTCAAAAGCGCTAATCCCTGGTGCGATGCAATTGACGGTGATACCAAAATCACCGACTTCACGAGCCATGCCGCGGGTCATATCTTCAACGGTTGACTTAGTTAAACCGTATGAATTGCCTCCGCTCTTTGCGGCCATTGAAGACACGTTCACAACTCTGCCCCAAGAGTTAGCCTTCATGGCAGGAATCGCGGCTCTTGTTGCGCGCAAGGTTCCGGTGACGTTGACAGCCCAAGCTATGTCCCAGATGTCGTCGGGACAGTCGAGTAGCCCGGCCTCGGCTAGTCCGCGCCACAGCCCAGCATTGTTGATGAGAATGTCTAAACGGCCAAACTCTTGCACTGTGGCTTTGACAAGTGCCTCAACAGAGGCTGCCGAAGTCACATCACACTCCACGCCTATGCATTTGGGCCCTAACGCACTGGCTTCTTGAGCAGCGCTGGAGGTGTCTTTCACGTCTGCAACCACGACATTGCAGCCGTCCATTGCGAAGTATCGGGAATAGTCACGTCCTAATCCACGTGCTGCACCCGTAACAATGACGACCTTGCCAGGCAAACGGTTCGTATTTTCCATAGGTGCAGTATTCGAGATACCACTCGAGCGAGAAGCGAAATTGGGTAAAATTTGGAGTAACTTGAAGAAGTTGTGTCGATAGAGATGACACACAGAGGGATTTTGTTCACCTAACCAACAAAAGTCCCCGTGGCGCACTGTCTATCCGGGAAGAATTTAGTCTGTTCTACGTACGATTCTGACGATCTCGTAATTGACGAGTTCGATAAGAGCCTCGCGGCTGTTCTCAGGCTCGGGGACTCCATAAATAAAGTGATAACTCACCCAACGCCCGACGAGATTAAACAGCAAACTGAGCGACTGTATTGGGGTTGCTACTGATGTTACCCAACCGCGGGCTGCCCATTCTTTCAAAACTTGGTCAGCGACCTTGTCTAGCTTCTCTAGGGATGCCCCAATGGATTCAGAAACGATTGGCCCTGAATGAATCCATGCTGATTGTCGACTCAGTGCATTTTCAAATTGCGTGAGCCACTCAGCAATATCATTTTTGCAACCTGGTTGGGCGTTCTGTATTGCAGCTGAAGCCGTAAGGAGTTCCAAGGCGTAGCGCTCTCCAATGGCATGAACGATATCTGATTTACCGTGAAAATGCTTGTACACCGTGGTGCGTCCCACGTTTGCACACTTAGCAATTTCATCGATGGTGGCGGCTGCGAAGCCGCGGTTGGCGAAGACAGCGATAGAGGTTTCGATCAGCCTGTCGCGCGTGAGTTCTTTCTGAGCTTCGCGGATAGAAATTGGCCGGTCTCCTGGGTAAGCGCGATGTTGTTCCTGAACTGCAGTACTCATCTGCGCTACTCCCTCCAAGATGCAATCTCAGTTTCTTGTCCGCCTTCCGCATCAAAGCATAGAAATCCCAGTGGCGTGTTGACTTTCATGACTCCAGAGTGATTGCTGATGCAGTGATTGCACTTTGAGTCGATTTCCTAGTCTTTCATCGCCTTTTGTTCTTTATGTGAGCATTCGGCGCAGCCTTATGTGGCCAGCGTGGCACTGTCGGGCCCGAGATCTTGATTTATTTAAGGCAAACCTCGCAGAACCCATCACATTACGAGCCTGCTTGTGAGAGATTCACGAGAAATCAATTCCAGGGAGTGTGTGATGAGCGGACCGTTAGCAGGGCTTCGAGTATTGGAATTGGGCGAGAGCCTGGCAATTGCTCAAGCAGGCAACTTGTTTGCGGATTACGGCGCCGAGGTCGTCATGGTTGAACCGCCAAGCGGAGTCCCGCTGAGGCAGGTTCCTGGTTTCGCATTTTTTGGACGAGCGAAGAAGAGCGTTGTTCTTGATTGTCGCCAAGAAGAGCAAGCGCAGCGTTGCCTGAAATTGATGGCTGACGTTGACGTCGTACTTACCTCTGTGCGGCCTGCAACTCTTGCCCGCTGGGGACTTGACTATGAATCAGTTGCTCGAGTTAATCCCCGCGTAGTCTTCGGGCAAGTCACCGCATGGGGACTCAAGGGACCCTTAGCTACATCAAAGGGCACAGAAGCCTTGGTGATGGCCAAGATAGGCGGCAACTTTTCGCCTCAGCGTGTTGTGGATCGCAGCGGTCCAATCTTCACGACAGTCCCGTTCGCAAGTTGGAGTGCAGGTCAGACTCTGCTTCAAGGTGTTTTCGCCGCACTTCGTGAAAGAGAATCAAGTGGCCTTGGGCAAATGGTTGATTCCAGCCTTGCTCATAGTGTCGGTGCCCAAGACCCTTGGACGCAGGCAATCGGTGTCATAGCCGAACGTTTCCCTGATGCGTTCACTCCAACCGGGCAGACATCTAATGATGGTGCGCCAAACACCAGTTTTCTTTTCAAGTTACTTGTCGCAATCACCAAGGATGGTCACTGGCTACAGTTCGCAGAGGTGCAACCGCGACTCTTTCGATCCTTTATGACCTCATGCGGGTTGGACTGGATGTATGAAGATCCAGAGTGGTCGGAGTTCATGAAAGTCGCCACGGAAACCGTGACACTTCCTGAGTCGGCGAATTCTGCAAAGAGGTTCGAATTCTGGAACCTGCTACTCGACATTGTGCGCAGTAAAACATTAGCTGAATGGCGCGAAGCATTCGATGTTGATCCCAACGTATTCGCTGAGGTCTTTCGTCGTGGCACGGATCTCCTTCATCACCCGCAAATGGAGGTTGAACGACAGGTCGTCACCATTGAAGACCGTGACCTCGGTCCAGTTCTTCAACCAGCGGCACTTGTGAGATTCGAAACCACTCCCGCTGAACTTGGCGTTGATGCTCCGCGTTTAGGTGAGCACCAGGATGAAGTTGTAAAGAGAGCGGAGAAGATTGTCATTGCGGACGTGCATGTGAAAGCGCGAAGCAAGCCTGGACTTCCATTAGCTGGGCTCACGATTCTTGAACTCGGTACTTTCTATGCCGCGCCTTTTGGTGCAACGATCCTGACTGACCTTGGCGCACGCGTCATCAAGATTGAAACTCTTGAAGGCGATCCAATGCGAACCCAACAAGCCTTCCCCGAAGCGGGCGCCATGAAGGTGCTTCAGGGAAAGCAATCAGTGGCATTAGACCTCGCAACCCAAGAGTGCCGCGATATTCTTGAAGCGATGGCTCCGTCAATCGACTTAGTCTTGTGCGCATTTCGCATGGGCGTAGCTGATCGTCTCGGTGTTGGTACTGAAGACTTTCGTCGGATGAATCCTAGGATCATGTATCTCGAGGCTCCGGGCTTTGGCATTAAGGCTCCGTATGGCAATCGACCCGCATTCGCTCCAGTTATCGGAGCGGGCAGTGGCATTGCAATGCGCAATGTTGGTCGATTAATTCCCGAAGGAGTGCCAGAAGACTTCGATGTGATCCGGGCGTTAGGTGGCAAACTCACTGCCGGCGGAGGTAATGCGGCAGCGCAAGCAGACGGAGTTGCGGCACTTGGCGTAGGAACTGCACTAAGTTTGGCTGCATATTTGCAGGCGATCGGAGTACCCGGGCAGTCGATGCTCACGACAATGCTTCAATCCTGTGCTCACCTATTAGGCGAAGACATGGTCGAATATCGAGAGCGCCCAGATGCTCCGACAGCAGACGTAGACCTATACGGGCTGAGCGCTCTGTACCGCATGTATCAATCAGCTGATGACAGCTGGGTGTTTCTCAGCGCACCGAAAGCGAGTGAATGGAGCCGGCTTGTTGCGGCACTTGACGCGGAAACTTCAATAAATAGTGACGCCCGATTCGCCACTCCTGAACTGCGTGTAAAACATGACAGCGAGCTGGCTGTCATGTTGGGCGAGATTTTTAGTACACGTTCAGCTGCAAGTTGGGAGTCTGCACTATTGGCTCAAGACATTGGATGTGTTGAAGTAAATACGATGCCGCCTAATCGTGTCTTCATGACCGAACTCGCAGAAAAGCACGGCTGGATCGCGACGGCAGACAGTCCTGTGATTGGCGAATATCCACGGCAACGTGCCTACGCTGGTTTTTCGCGTTCCATGACTATTAACCCAGCAGGATGCGCTCTAGGGCAGCACACTGCTGAAGTTGTGCGTGAATTCGGATTTTCAGATGAGTACATCAAAGACCTTGTAACACGTGGAATTGCAAAGGTTTAGTAGAATTATCTTCGGGGGAAAACGTATGGGCGCGGTTGAAGGCAAAGTTGCAATTGTTACGGGCGCAGCCAGCGGCATTGGTCGTGGTGCAGCGCTTGCTCTAGCAAGTCGGGGCGCACGTGTGGTTGTCGCCGACCTAAATATTGATGGGGCGCAAGCCGTAGTTCGAGAGATTGAGTCTGCACAAGGCATTGCGATTGCCATTCGGGTAGATGTCGGAGACGACCAAGCACTTGAAGATCTCAAGGCCGAGGTGCTCACAGCGTTTGGTCGGGTAGACATCGTTATGAACAATGCGGGTGTTATTACTCGAGGGTTACCTGAACACATACCGATTGAAGAGTGGCACCGAGTTATCAATGTCAATCTATTTTCTGTCGTTCGAAGCCATGCAGCGTTTCTTCCGCTTTTCCTTGGGCAAGGTTCGGGCCATTTCGTGAACACTGCTTCGTTCGCTGGTCTCATGAGTTATTCCTACGACCGACTGCCATATGCGGCTTCGAAAGCTGCGATTATCCAGATTTCAGAGGGTCTGGCTCTGTATGCAATTCCCAAGGGGATTGGAGTAACCGTGCTTTGCCCGGGCCCGGTAGCAACAAATATCGGAGTGGGCATCCCATCTTTCGGCCCAGAAACGACAACGCGAGGCCCTGGATCTCAATTTGGGGTTCGAGATCCATTGGAAGTAGGGCACGAAGTCGTCGATGCCATTGAAGCCAACACATTCATGCTCACTACAGACGATCAAATTCGCGAGATTCTCGTTTCTAGAGCGCGTGATTGGGATGGATATGTGCATAATCAAATTCTCGCAATGGAGTAGTTGAGAGTTGCTAGTTTTATCCGCTGAAAAATAAAGGAGCCACGGACATGAAAGTAGCTGGCAAGATCTGGGCAAACTCAGGTGATTCGCATATCAATGAACCGCCAGATCTGTTCGACGGCTTACCCGAGCATCTCAAGGGTTTAATGCCGCGCAGTGTCAAAGATCCAAGCGGTGCATTTGAAACGATCTATGTAGATGGTCAGTCTTTCGAGCGTGCGATGCCACAGTTAAAGCCGGACGCAGACGGGAAAATTCCCGCAGGCCGCCGACCCTCAGCAATGCCAATGGGAACAGATTTAGACGAAATGATTGAACGCATGACGATGGCCAATGATGCCGAACATCGACTAGCTGATTGTGACGATGAAGGTGTTTGGGCTGAAGTCATCTACCCATCATTGGGATCGTGGGCCGCAAATATTCGCACCCCTGAACTAGCGAAAGCTGGCGCACGAATTCACAATGAATTCGCTTTGGATTTTCAACGTCGGTCTCCTCGCTTCGTGCTCGCTGCTTCGATTCCGTTGCTTGACATGCAGGACACCGTTGCTGAAATCAAGCGGGCATCAACTGACGGATTCCTTGGCGGATTCATCCCTGCGCTGCCACCTTTTGGTCGCCCAGATTGGAACAACGAAGAGTGGGATCCGATGTGGGATGCGTTTGCCGAAACGGGCATGCGGATCTGTATGCATATCGGCACCGAGCCAATTGACCCAACTCAGAGTCAAGGACTGTATTACCGCGGCAGAGGCGGTGCGATCATGAACTACGTAGAAACCACCTTTGGTGGCCAACGTGCCGCGGTGAAGTTAATCGCGTGCGGAGCCCTGGATAAGCGACCAGAATTAAAAATGCTGATATCTGAGAGTGGCGCCACGTGGGGGCCTTTTATTGCTGACCGCATGACTGAGGCCTATCGCCAACATTCAGCTGGAGTACGTCCAACGCTAAGCCGGGAACCTGCTCAAATTTTGTATGAACAGGTATACGCCTCCTTCCAACACGACATGTCTGCCGTACAGGCATGTGTAGCGATGGGTTGGCAGAACGTGATGTGGGGATCTGATTACCCGCACTACGAAGGCACCTTTGGGCATACTCAAGACACTCTGCATCAACTTTTTGACGGTGTTGATCCCGCAGCAAGTGAGCGAATTCGCATTGGGGCTTTTCACGAGTTGTTCCCATCAGTTCCACTTCCACCTGTCTAGTCCGCATGTATTTGTGCGGTGAGTTCCTTTCGCTTATTTGGAAATATGGGGGCTCACAAGATCTGAGGCACACAAGATCTAAGGTGAGTGGTGTTTGGAATTGATCGGGTCTGAAGAGAATTGGTGACGGCGTAATGAACTCAGAAGTAGCCGAATTGCTCGTAAGCGATGTCAATGGCGTCCGCGTTCTTTCACTGAACAGACCACATCGACTCAACGCCTTTACCTCCGAGGCTTATTTCGAGCTGGCCCGAGAACTGACGCTTGCTGCCTCAGATAGTTCAGTTCAGGTTGTGCTGCTCAAGGGGGAAGGCCGGGCCTATTGCGCCGGAGTTGATCTCTTTGCGCTTGGTGAAGCAACGGGCGACGAATTTAGTCGGGGGATTAAAGCTGTGGTGCTAGCCCTGGCAACATTCCCGAAACCAATCATCGCCGCAGTACACGGCGCAATCATTGGCTTTGGTGCCACGATGCTTTTACATGTTGACATTGTGATCACCGCAGACGACGCCAGATGGCGCTTCCCATTTTCCGAACTCGGTACCGCTCCTGAAGCCGGGAGTTCGTTCATGCTCCAAAAAATTGTGGGGGAGCGAAGGGCAGCCGAATTACTCCTGACTTCGCGCTGGGTCAGTGGATCTGAGGCAGCTGAGCTCGGATTGGCAACGGATTCCGTGCCAGCAGATCAGGTACACCATATGGGCCAGCTTGTGGCCGGGAAGCTCACCGCCATGAAAGGCCCGGCTATGGTGGGGGCAAAGGCGCTCTTGAGGCGCGGGTGGGCCCAAGAAATCGCTGATGCCATCGATCGTGAAACACAGTCGGCCGGTGAGATTAGCCGTGCTATTGGGGGATCTGGGTTCGCTTGGGGCACTGAGTAGATATAAAGCAGGGGCCGGTTTGACCCTTAGGGGGCACTTTCCGTACTCTTAAGGCCCGGACAGTTTTCGTCCGAGTGTGTTCTATGTTTGGAACCCGCGAAATTACGAGGTAGGAGTACGTGGTGTACGCGATTGTGCGCGCTGGCGGCCGTCAGGAAAAGGTCGCAGTTGGCGACGTTGTAGTGCTGGACCGGATTCCCGGCGCACCAGGCACTTCGGTAGTCATGCCTTGCTTACTTATGGTTGATGGCACTTCGGTGACCACCGACTCTGCAGCTCTTGCCAATGTGAAGGTTTCGGCCGAGATCATCGAGCACAAGCGCGGACCAAAGATCGATATCTTGAAGTACAAGAACAAGACCGGCTACCGCCGCCGCCAGGGCCACCGTCAGGAGCTCACCGCGGTCAAGGTCACCGACATTTCGACTGGGAAGTAGTGAACTGAAATGGCATCCAAAAAGGGCGTATCCAGTACCCGTAACGGTCGCGACTCCAACTCTCAGCGCCTTGGCGTGAAGCGTTTCGGTGGTCAGGAAGTTAACTCGGGAGAAATCATCGTGCGTCAGCGCGGCACCCACTTCCACCCGGGCAACAATGTTGGCCGCGGTAAGGACGACACTTTGTTTGCTCTTGCAGCAGGCCGAGTCGAGTTCGGTACACATCGCGGACGCCGCGTTGTGAACATCCTCGCTGGGTAGTTCCGCACTCACAGCAGCAAATCTTCAAACGAGGCGAGCTACAGCTCGCCTCGTTTGTCTTTGGCCCTACAGGGCCACATACGTAAGGATCAGTTATGACCACCTTCGTCGATCGCGTGCAGCTGTACGCGCAGGCGGGCGATGGTGGCATTGGCTGCGCATCGATTCTGCGTGAGAAGTTCAAGCCCCTTGGCGGCCCTGACGGCGGCAATGGCGGCAAGGGTGGCGATGTCATCTTGGAAGTTGAACCGCAAATCACCACCCTGCTTGAGTTCCACCACCGACCACACCAAAAGGCCACCAGTGGTCGTCCCGGTGCCGGAAATAACCGCCATGGCGCTCAAGGCCACAACACGATTCTTCGGGTGCCATCCGGCACGGTTGTCACTACGCCAAGTGGCCAGATCTTGGCCGACCTCGTCGGCGCTGGCATGTCGTTTGTGCTTGCCCAAGGTGGCCGCGGTGGCCTCGGCAACGCCGCATTGGCCAGCCCACGTCGCAAGGCTCCAGGCTTTGCTCTCAACGGCGAGCCAGGCGAATACCGCGAAGTAGTTCTTGAACTCAAAACCGTTGCTGACGTTGCACTGGTCGGCTTCCCTAGTGCAGGCAAGTCCAGCATGATCGCGGCCTTTAGCGCGGCCCGACCAAAGATCGCTGACTACCCATTCACAACCTTGGTGCCAAACCTTGGTGTCGTCACAGCCGGTGACACAATTTTTACTGTTGCTGACGTACCTGGCTTGATCCCAGGAGCCAGTCAGGGCAAGGGCCTTGGTCTTGAATTCTTGCGTCACGTTGAACGTTGCAGTGTGCTTGTTCATGTGCTTGATGGTGCAACTCTTGAACCAGGCCGAGACCCACTTGATGATCTTGACGCCATCGAAAAAGAACTAGAACTGTATGGCGGTTTGGCTGATCGCCCTCGCTTAGTTGCCATCAATAAAATCGATATTCCTGACGGTCGCACAATGGCAGAACTTGTGCGTCCAGCGTTAGTCGGTCGCGGATACCACGTCTATGAAGTATCAGCGGCAACCCATGAAGG
>CANJCG010000064.1 GCA_947472655.1 Actinomycetota bacterium | reverse complement strand
TGGCCAAGCAATGGCAACAGGATCACCCTAAAGTTCATCAGCACTGGATCACCGCGAAGCAACGTAATTCCTTTACCCACGCCTGGCATTTGGGCAGGGCGCGCTGGTTAGTTGTAAATGAGGTCTTTCGAAATGGCTTGCCAAAACGCAAAGGCCAAACCATGGTTGTGGCAGCATGCGCGATGCCGTTATTGCGCGTAGGTCGAGATAATCCCGATTGGGTTCTGCAACCCACCTCAGAGCGACGTCCAGGCTGGTCACAGGTTGGACGATGGGATATAGCGTGTGTGGCATCACCCTTGGGTGAGCAAATACTTCGTTCCTCAACTGGTTATGTTGGGCAGATCGTTCAAGGAAGTGTCTTTGGCGATGCGTTGGTTGAAGCTTCCAAGGATTCACAACTGCGGTCACGATTAGCACTGGATCCGGATCGGCCAGTCATAGTTTTTGCTTTTTTCACCGCTCAGTCCGCACCGAATTTGAGCGAGATCGCAGAGTCGTTCAAGGATAAAATTCAAATCATCGCCGTAACTGATGACGGAAGCCGACTGCAATTACCTGATGGGGTAACACAAGTTATTCACGACATTCCAAGCTGGCTAGCTGCTGCCGACCTGATGGTCACCGATTGGTCGGCGTTGGCTTTGGAGTTTGGTCGCCTCAAGCGACCCGTCATTGCTCTTCAAACGCACCATTTAGATGTTGTGCGCCGCCGTGGCACTTATCTGAATTTGACTGAGGTTTTGCCGGGTGTGATTGTAGAAAGCGTCAGTGAGACGTTGCCGTTGCTCACTCGTTGGTTGCACAAAAGAGATTCTTTCACCACAGCAGATAACCGTGACGAAAGTTTCGCAGCACTTGCCGGATCACCAACAGGTGACGCAGCTGCGAGCATCTGGTCTGCCATGGCAGGTGAGCAATGAGGAAGCGCATCGTGTTGCTTGCCAACAACGTTGATGAACTCGGTGGCGCCCAACGGGTGGTGCAAGTTCTCGCAGGAGGCTTCGCATCTCGAGGATATGAAGTCACCATTGTTGGCGTAGAACCAATCGGAGATCGAGCACCTCACCAGTCGAATACGTATCAAGTTGAGCGACTCCTCGAAAAAAGTTATCCAAAAGAGGTTGGCGCAGAACTAGATTCATTGCGCGCGGGTGCTTTACGCAAGTTGCAGTCAATTCTTGACTCAGGTGAACCGGGGATATTGATCAGCGCCCAGGTGTGGGCAATGGAACACGGCTTGGACTGTGATCTCTCGGGGTGGCGAACCATTGGTCAGTTCCATTCGTCAATTGAAGCTGCAGCATTTGGGAAGGATCTTGATCGGATTTTGCGCACTTATCGTGATGTTGACCAGTTCCTTGCTCTGACTGCGGTAGATGCCGTGCGATTCACGCAAGCCGGACTCAACAACGCGTCTTGGTTGCCAAACCCACTAGCCCAATGGCCAAGTGAAGTGGCAAATGCGCAATCTCGAATAATCACGTATCTTGGGCGGCTCTCAGCTGAGAAGGCGCCGATGACATTGATGCAAGCTTGGCGGATCATCTGCGAGCAAGGTCGACTTTCAGACTGGAATCTGAATTTTGTTGGTTCGGGTCCCCATGACGTTCAAATTCAGGCAGCGATGGCCGATCTTCCGAGGGTGCAGTTGCTACCACCAGTTTTGGATCCGTACATCGTCTTAAAAGAAACAGGGATCCTCGCTGTTCCCTCATTGGTTGAAGGCTTGCCCTTAGTGCTGATGGAAGCGCTAGCGATCGGCGTGCCTGCGGTGGTGAGTGATTGTTCAGCCGGCGTGCGCGAACTCGTCGATGAAGGCAGGTGTGGGCTACTCGTGAATCGTGGTGATGCTGTAGATCTGGCTCGAGGATTATGCGAACTTGCCGAAGATGATGTTTTGCGAGCCCGTCTGGCAATCCAAGGGCGGGAGCATATGTTGCAATATCGACTCGACCAGGTTCTTGATCAGTGGGAGCAAGTGTTTAAGAACGTACAGCGTTAAAACCTACAGCGCTTATTAGAGATATTCATTCGCGCGAGAGAGGTCTTCTTCGAAGTCCACTTCAACAGCAAACAGATCAGTGATGTCCAGGGGCATTGCTTTCAGCCCATCTCTATCAATTGCTATCTCTAGACCACGTTCGAAGTAATCACCGTCAGCACACGATTCGAGTCCACGGATAAACGTTGCTCGGTCACTTTCTGAGATGTAGTTAATACCTACTGCTTCGCCGAGTGCAGGGTTCACAGTTTTGGAGAGTGCGTCAATGAAGCCGTCAGCAGCGATCGTGTATTTAACTTCTTCCTCGGCAACAGCCGAGGTGTTCACGCATACGAATGACTGCCCAGCAGCCATCATCGGCTTGCATCGCTCAAGAACTTCAGGGTCAAAGACCACATCGCCATTGAGCCAGATAACTCCGCCATCAGAGGCCAATTGCAGAGCCTTGAGCAGACTGCGGTTGGTGTTGGTCTGATCAAAGTTCTCGTTATATGCGTAGCTCACGTTTGGAAAAGCCTCAAGGATCATGTCGAGCTTGAACCCCACCACAGTGAGAACTCGAAGGTCAGCGCCGAAGGCTCGTTGCAGGTTATCCATCTGCTGGCCCATGATTGTTCGACCATCGGCTAGGGGAGTGAGCGGCTTTGGCCAAGGTTTGCCAAGACGTGTGCCCATGCCAGCCGCCAAGATCACTGCTTGGGTATTCATAAGGCGGTCTCCGGAGTGGTCGTAGAGCTGACGAGTACGAGTGTCCTATCGTAACGACGTGACCGATCTTGAGCGCCCAGCACGCCCCACCATTGCTGAGATCCGCGAGGTCTGCCAGCCACCAGCTATTCGAGGTCGAACAAACTCAGAACATTGGGTTGCGGATGTGTATCTGCGCGATATCTCGCCGTACCTGACCAAGCAGTTACTGAAGACCCCAATTACGGCCAACCAGGTCACCTGGCTCATGGTTGCTACCGGTGCCTCGGCTGCGTTCGCCCTCTTAATCCCAGGAATCTGGGGACCGCTACTTGCGGTGTTTTTGGGGCAAATGCAAATGCTTTGGGACTGTTGCGATGGCGAAGTTGCGCGATGGCGTCGTAAATCGTCACCGATGGGTGTGTTCATTGATCGCGTTGGTCACTACACGGCCGAAGGGCTAATCCCAATTGCATTGGGTCTGCGTGCAGCAGGATTCCCTAACGAGGGCTGGCTGGATTCAATTTGGCCATTCTTAGGTGCGTTGCTTTCCGTTATTATTTTGTATAACAAGGCTCTGAACGACATGGTGCATGTGTCACGTGCATATAACGACCTTCCGAAACTCGTCGACAAAGCAGCTGTTGGTGTGCCATCAAACACGGGGCTTCGCAACCTGCGCTCTATTGCAAAGTTCTTCCCCTTTCACCGCGCATATCACTCAGTTGAACTCACGATTTTGGTTTTAGTCGCTGGCGTCATTGATCTATTCGTCGGAGATCTCGGAGCCACCCGAGTGTTACTCGTCGCGCTTTTGGGCTTTGGAATAGTCACAATCGTTGGTCATTTGGCTTCTATTTTGTCATCAAGCAAACTGCGATGAGCAATCCCGCGTATGGCGTTGTTGTGCTTACGATGGGCAAACGTCCAACTGAGTTAGCTCGAGGTTTGCAATCTTTGTTGAACCAAAAAAATGTTGAACTCGACATCGTTGTCGTAGGCAATGGTTGGCAGCCGCAGGGCTTGCCAGTTGGCGTGAAGGCACTCGCGTTAGCCGAAAACGTAGGGATTCCCGCCGGACGCAACGCTGGGGTTGAACACGTGCAAGGCGAGTTGCTGTTCTTTCTTGATGATGACGCTTCGCTTGCTGATGATAATTTCCTAGCGACCGTCGCTCAACGATTCAACGACGATCCAAAACTGGGTTTGATTCAGCCTCGCGTTGTTGACCCCACCGGGCTTTCAGCCCCTGGTCGATGGGTTCCTCGACTTCGTGTGGGTGACCCAGCAGCTCCTGGCCCTGCCACCTCCCTTTGGGAGGGCGCCGTTGCGATGCGACGGGCACTTTTTGATCGAATTGGTGGTTGGCCCGATGAATTCTTCTACGCTCATGAAGGCATTGACCTGGTTTGGCGGGTATGGGACGAAGGCTTCACGCCTTGGTACGCCGGAGACCTCGTTGTTCACCACCCAGTCATTGATCCAGCACGCCACGATGTCTACTACCGGCTCAATGCACGCAACCGAGTCTGGTTAGCGCGACGTAATCTGCCCGTTGTCATTGAACCCCTGTATGTCGGCACGTGGGTTGGGATGACGTTGTTGCGCGTACATGACAAAGCCGCTTTGAAGTCTTGGTTTGCAGGACTTGGTGAGGGCATGACACAGCGGCCGGTTGGTCGCAAGAAGATGCAATGGAAAACGGTGTGGGCTATGACAAAAGCAGGGCGTCCACCAATTATCTAACGCGCGTGACAACTATGAGGCGCAGAAAGTTTCGTCACCGGTATTGAGCTTTGAGTACGCGTCACCGGCAGCCGCACTGATCACCACTGGCTTGATCGATGTGAAGTCAGGGCCGATGGTCAAAGTCATGCGCTGGCCCTTTCCGGTGGGATCGTCTTTAGCCGAGCTCGCCCACACAATAGTTTTTGCGCTGGTGTCCCACTTCGCGTCGTAGGTCAGCGTGGTTGCGGTCGCGGGAGTTTTAGAAGTGCCAACGTTTTGTACGCGGTAACCCTGAGCCTTCAGTTGCTTGGCAACCTTGCGAGCAAGCCCAGGAGTAGTTGTTCCATTCAACACATCGACGTAGATACCGCTAGGAGCTGTTGAAAGCGTAGGTTGACCATTCGTAGTTTTTGGCGGATACGAAGTGTCTTCGCGCATTGCCTTCCACACTGGTCGCGCTTTCTTCTTATTTTCCAACACGTTTGCCCCGTCGCCTGCTGGCTTCCACGGCATGGTCAAAAACGTGAGGTTTTTCGGGCTAATGCCGTTCATCGAAAGAACGAGCTCTTGAAGTTGCTTGAGATCAGCCATTTGTGGGTCTGCGGTGATTGATTGGGTTGCTGCATCCAGGAGACCGATGACAGTGGCCGGGTTGAGCAGAGTGCCACTAGAAAGTACTTGGCGTGAAAGGGAAGAGATGAAAGCTTGTTGACGGCGGATGCGTGAGGTGTCTGATCCGTCACCGATGTTGTGGCGAATGCGAACAAAAGCCAAGGCTTCCTCGCCGGTCACAACATGCTTGCCTGCAGAAAGATTAAGCCCACTCTGTCTGTCTTTGACGGGTGCAGCCAAGCAAATCTCGACCCCGCCAATGGCATTAACGATCTTTTTAAAACCACCAAAGTCGATTTTTACAAAGTTCGTGATGTTCATGCCAGTCATTTCATTGACTGCTTTGAGGGTGCAGCCAGGGCCGCCTATTGAATAGGCGTCGTTGAACTTATTTGTTCCCCCACCAACGGTTTGACCCTTGCTATTGATACAGCTGGGAATGTTTACCAGCGTGTCGCGGGGGATGCTTACTGCAACGGCATTGGATCGATCAGCACTGACATGCAACACGATCGTGGTGTCTGAGCGTTCGCCGTAGTTCATACCTTTTTTGCCATAGCCCTTGTTTCCGGCACCAGTGCGGGTATCTGTTCCCATGAGCACCACGTTCAGTGGTTTCATGTTTCCGTCAGCGTCGTATACGAGAGCAGAAGTTTCTCCAGCTGCAGTCGTGGCGCCGACTTGGGCGGACACGTCAAGTGACTTGATATTGCCCTGAAGATTGCCCATCAGGTGGTTCACTCCCGCGCCAATAACGGTGGTGAGCAGCACGGCTACTGCTGCAGCTGCAGCAAGAAGACGAGGCCAGCGGCGGCGCGAGGTTGCCATGAAATCCTTTGGGCGAAGGTGAGAATCAATGGTAAGTCGCTGGGCGGCTCCCCACTACCGCTCAGACGGCGTGTTGCCCTGTGAGGTTCCCCGAAAGGAGACCTATGTAACAGTTGGGACTCAAGTTGCGTGTGTGAATTGAGAATTTCGTCGAATCCATGTCACCGTAGGGAAGTATCCCGAACTTCCTCGAAAGGATCGTGCATGTTGCTTGGTTTCCACGCTCGCCGACCCTTGGTCTGCGTTGTGGCTCTAGGCATTGGCATAGCCGGGTTTGTTTTGCCCGTTACGAGCCTGCCGGTCTTTGATCGCGCACCAGTTGCGCCCACGGAGCAGAGCATTGCTTTAGGGGCAATTGATAGCCAAGGGCTTGCTCAATCTGCCATGGCCATGGCGGCTTGGAAGGGCCAAGCCACGGTGGAGCCACTTGGTCTTGCTCACGCACACTCGACACATGCCGTCGTAGCCGCTCCCGCTGAGAATTTGTCGCCAGCTTTTGCAACACAAGCTCTGGATACCGATCCCTTTGGACTCGTTGCCGTCACGACCGACTCACCCCTTGACCTACGAACCCGTGTCTTGGTGCGCGTCCGAGAAAATGGCACATGGTCACGTTGGGAACAGTTGGATGCTTCAGAAGATCGACCTGATCCAAATTCAGTTGAAGCCGCGAATGCTCTTTACGGCACCGAACCGCTCCTTACCGGCACCGCCGATGGCGTTCAGATGCGAATGGATACACCAAACGGCGTAAAACCGGCCAACGCGAAATTAGTGCTTCTCGATAACCCGGTAACCAACGAGGATGCGAACCTGCCTGCAACATCGGAACCGATTGCCACCGCAGAGGCGAGTACAACATCTGCACCAATGCCAAGCATCATCACTCGCGCGCAGTGGGGTGCTGATGAATCGATGCGTCGTGGATCTACAACCTATGCGCCAACGATTAAGGCTGGCTTCTTGCACCACACTGTGACAACGAACAACTACACCCCAGAGCAAGCTGTGCAACAAGTGCGAAACTTATATGCCTACTTCACGAAAAGCCTGCGCTACTCCGACATGGCCTACAACTTCATCGTTGACCGATTCGGGCGGCTCTATGAAGGACGCGCGGGAGGCATGGATCAAGCAGTTGTCGGCGGTCACACTGCCGGTTTTAATCAAGAGACTTTCGCGGTGTCAGCGTTAGGCAACTTCCAATCAGCTTCACCTGCGCCGGAACTACTCAACACCATCAATGACTCAGTTGCGCAGCTCTTCGCATGGAAGTTATCGATGAATCACCGAGATCCAAACGGAACAACTCCATTAGTTTCTGACTCATCTGCTGGAACCTCGAAATACCGCGCAGGCGAGACTGCAACAGCTCTCGTCATAGGTGGGCATCGCGATATTGGTGCTACTGCCTGCCCAGGAAAGTTCCTTGAACCACAACTACCCGCAATTCGCGCAGCCACGACAGCGAAAATGGGCGTCACTGCCTTTAATCCAATAGTTAGTCCAGCCGTTGCGTGGGGCGCGAACCTGCCATTAACGGTGACGGCGACAACAAACGCTCCGCTGGCGTGGAATATCAATGTTTCTTCGCGCTGTGGTGCAGTGGTGCGAACTCTGACGGGTCAGCAAGATGCGCCGGGAGTGCTCACCGCGAATTGGGATTTGAAAGACAACGCCGGTGCGGCAGTACCGCCGGGCACCTACACATTTACTTTGAACGGCGCAAACGGTGCAGATGCAATTTATCCTTGGGTTGGCACCGGAGTTGTCACAACGAGTCCAGGATCACCGATAGATCCTTGTGGCCCTCCTGATGCATTTGCTTTAACGGGCGCGGGTTATGGGCACGGCATTGGCATGTCGCAGTGGGGGGCCTATGGGATGGCTAAAGAAGGCCACATCGCCTCTGCGATCGTTTCGCACTACTACCCAAACACAGTGGTTGCGCCAGTTCAAGACGATATGGATCTTCGTGTCAATCTGTTTTACCGCGTAACGCAGACAAAGATACGTTCGGAAGCCCTTGACTCTGGCGGCGGTCAAATTGAAGTAACTGTTGGCGCAAATGTTGTTACAGGTGGCCCCAACGACGTGTTCACATTTAATGTTGCAGGCAATGCTGTCAATGTTCAGCGCACCGCAGGTGGGCAAACCTCGGATCTCGGAACAGCCCAACAAGCCACAGTGAAATGGGCAGGCAATAGAGATTCCGGGACGGCTGCCGGCCCAGCAACGGCGGCGAACGTTATTGGTCCTAATGGATCTTTCACGACTACTGGTCACAGGTATCGCTACGGAAAGATGGACGTGGTCGCTGCAACCAACTCCACTGGCACCCGTCTAAATGTTGTGAATCAGTTGCGCCTACACGACGAATACCTCTACGGCATCGCTGAAGTTTCCAACTCTTGGCCAGAGGCAGCGATGCAAGCACAGGTCATTGCCGCTCGTTCATACGCTTTGGTCAAATATGCGGCAGGTGAGAAGAAGGCTTGTAACTGTCATATCGATGATGGTGATGGCCCATTCAACGATCAGGCTTTCGTCGGCTGGGCAAAGGCGAGTAGCGCCAAGGGTGACCGCTGGGTTGCAGCAGTTAATGCCACGTTCGGTTCAGAAACCACGGGTATCGCTGCAACATATAACGGTGCTCCGATCTCCGCGTTCTATTCGGCTTCATCTGGTGGCATCACGAACACTACGAAGGATGTGTGGGGCGGCGATCTGCCATATTCAGTAAACGTCGATGACCATTGGTCGCTGTCGCCAGATAATCCCAATGCGAGTTGGACCGTCAACGTTCCGCAAGCATCGATGGCGGCAGCCTTTGGTGTTCCTGGTGTCTGGAAAGTTGAAGTAGCAGAGCGCTTGCCTTCGGGCAGTGTGCGCACTTTGGCAGGAACCTTGCAAGACGGCACCACTCGTACGATCACTGGCGAAGTCATGAGATCAAAGCTCGGATTGAAATCAACCTATGTGAATGCCATCAATGGTCAGGCTGTGCCAGGTGCTCCATCAATCACTCCAGTGCCAGCTGCGACATCGGTGCCAGTTCCTGTGCCCACAGCAACAGTGGTAGCACCTCCTG
>CANJCG010000063.1 GCA_947472655.1 Actinomycetota bacterium | reverse complement strand
TAGCCCATTTCTCCGGACGGGCGCCCGCGGTCAAGGTGCCAAGGCGTTCTTGGACCAGAGCGCGCCGACACAATTGTCGCAGGGGAAGTTGCCACACCTCATCGTATGAGATGTTTGGCTATTGCGCGATGTTGAGCAAATCCTGAAGCTGAGACCAGACATCCTGTGAACGCGAAAGCCACCACGTCGCTATGAGTGCGGCACCGATGATCAGCACGACAAACCACTTGATGGCTTTGCGTACGAGAGCTAAGAGCGCGAGAGCACCCAATATTCCAACGACGACGGCGACAATTTCACTTTGGTGTTGGTGAAAAAACGCTGAAAAATCGTCAGGCATTAGCCGCGGTGCTAGTGAGCTGCGTTTTTAGCTGGCTCAACAAGTTCAACAAGTACTCCACCGCAATCCTTGGGGTGAGCGAAGTTGATGCGAGATCCTCCGGTGCCACGACGTGGAGCGTCATAAAGCATCCGAATACCGCGAGCGCGGAGCGCATCGGAAGCGACTTCAACATCATCCACGGTGTAAGCCATTTGCTGAATTCCTGGACCATTGCGATCGATGAACTTGGCGATGGTTGACTCAGGGCCAGTAGGCGCAAGCAGCTGGAGCTGCGCTCCGCCGCCATCAACCGCCACCATGCATTCACGCACGCCTTGTTCTTCGTTGACTTCTTCGTGGATGACCTTCATTCCAAAGGTCTCTTCGTAGAATTTCATTGCTACGTCAAGGTCAGGTACTGCAATGCCAATGTGGTCTACGCGCTTAAAAATTGGGTCCATGAAGGTAATCCTGCCCTATCCGATGCGACGCTGCCATGCACCTGGCTCATCTAGCAGAGCGCTGATGGGAGCGGGCAGGTTATTTGCGGCCACATCGGCCAACGTGATGTGCTCAAGAACATCACGCATTGCTGCTCGCAAAGCCACCCAGACTTCTTTTAAATGCTCTGATGGACCGACATATTCGACGTCTTCTGGGCGCTGGCCGCGCACTGCAGCAAGTGGACCATCAAGGGCGCGCACCACATCAGCGATAGAAACCTCGTTAGGGGAGCGATCTAGGCGGTAGCCGCCTTCGGCTCCGCGCTGGCTGGCAACAATGCCGGATTGTCGCAACTGACGAAGGATTCCCTCGAGAAACTTGACTGGAATGCCTTGGGCTTTGCTGATCGCATCGCCTTTGACCAGTTGTTTCGGGTTTTCTAGGTAGCTAGCCGTGAGCTCAAGAAGTGCTCGCATGCCGTAATCGGCTTTTGCTGATATGTGCACGGCTTGCATTGTCCTCTTTTCCTTGGGGAATGGTTCGAAAGGGGTTGCCTGAGATAAGCGTGTCCGATTTGCTTTCTTTCCCTACTATAACTATCTTTCCCATCATATTACTAGGAAAACTTCAGATGTTGAGAGGGAATGATGAATAACTTCACCCGTAGGACACTTGTGGCACTGACGGCTGCAAGCGTTGTGCTGATCCCGGTCGCTGCGCATGCAGCACCAAAACCGGTGGCAACTCCGACGCCTTCAGCATCCTTAGGCCTACCAAAGCTGCCAACTGCACCTACGGTTCGCATTGGTTTTTTTGCAAACGTCACACATGCTCCAGCCCTCATTGGCCAGCAATTGCGTTTCTTTGAGCAGTACCTCAACAAAGAAGGCACGAACGTTGAATATGTGCTTTTCAATGCGGGCCCTGCTGAAATCGAGGCGCTCAAGGGGGGCGCAATCGATGTCGGTTACATCGGCCCAAATCCTTCAGTTGCCGGCTACACCTCAACCAATGGTGACTTGCTCAATGTTGTGTCCGGAGTTGCTTCAGGCGGCGCCTCGCTCATCGTGAAGCAGGGAATTAATACAGTCGCTGACCTCAAAGGCAAAAAGATTGCGTCGCCTCAGTTAGGTGGCACACAGGATGTGGCGCTTCGATCGTGGCTGAAGGATCAGGGTTATCCCACAACGTCAGCTGGTGGCGGTGACGTCACCGTCATCCCAACTGAAAACGCCACTTCATTGACGCTGTTCAAAAAGGGTGACATTGATGGAGCCTGGGTTCCAGAGCCTTGGGCATCGCGCTTGGTACTGGAAGGTGGCGGCAAGGAGTTCCTTGATGAGAAGACTCTTTGGCCAGGCGGTCAATTCGTCACCACCAACATCATTGCCGGCAAGAACTTCCTAAAGCAGTACCCAGGCACCGTTCGCACGGTGTTACAAGCAAACAACAGTTCAATTAAATGGATTGCCAAGAACGTGCTCCCAGCTAAGGATGCAGTTCAACTCCAGATCACTAAATGGACGGGTAAGCCGTTGCCTGATTCAGTGATTAACCGCGCATGGGGCAACCTTCGCTTCACTTGGGATCCACTACCTGCAACCTTGAAGAAGAGTGCCGACGATGCCGTGAACGCGGGGCTTCTTTTCTTGAAGCCGGGTGCGCTGAACGGCATCTATGACCTTCGCCTCCTGAATAGCTTGTTGAAGGTTTCCAAGGCTAAGCAGCTGTCTGCCGGAGGCCTTGGTCTTTAGTAGCGGCCGGCAACGTGCCAGTGGCAAACAAATAGTTCAGGATCTAAAGAAGCGAGGAAAAACGTGACCATTGCAGTTGCCCCTGGCGCAGTAGAGCTGCACCACATCGTGAAGCAATTTTCCGCAGATGGACCAATAGTGCTAGACGATGTCAGCCTCAGCGTTAAACCTGGCGAATTCGTTTCCCTTGTTGGCGCATCGGGTTGCGGAAAATCGACCCTGTTAAACATTCTGGCGGGATTGGAATCGCCTACCTCGGGAGTTGTTAACCTCGCAGGTCCGCCCGCTCTGATGTTTCAAGAAGCCGCATTGATGCCTTGGTTAACCGCTGGAAAAAATGTGGAGTTGGCATTGGGGCTAGGTGGAGTGCCCAGAGTTCAGCGCAAAGCCCGCGCTCAAGAACTTCTTGAACTCGTGCATTTAGAGAATTCATACGACCAACGTCCACATGAACTCTCTGGCGGCATGCGCCAGAGAGTCGCAATCGCGCGTGCACTTGCGCAGAGTCGCTCAGTGTTGTTGATGGACGAACCTTTCGCAGCGCTCGATGCCATTACCCGCGACTTCCTCCACGAAGAACTTTCACGCATCTGGAAAGAAACAGGAATCACGATTATTTTCGTTACGCATAACGTGCGCGAGGCTGTCCGACTTAGTGAGCGTGTGTTGTTGATGTCGTCGCGCCCGGGTCGATTCATCAAGGAATGGGAAATTGGTTCCAATGAGCCGTGGCGATCAGATTCAACTTTCTCCAGCTACGTCTCTGAATTAGCCGGTGAAATCACTGACAACCTGCGAAGGGAGATTGTGCGTCATGCCAGTTGAGACAGGAACGCAAGAAGTGCCAGCAGGTGGCGGAAAGGACCTCGATCTCAAGCGTCTTGAGTCAGGGCTAGATGCGCTCGAGACTCCAGCGCATGTCAAACGAAACATCAAGGGCTATTTCTTCTCGTTGTTATCGCCACTGATCGCCATCGCGGCAGTGTTAGTGATCTGGCAAATTGTGATTTGGTTGCAATGGCAGCCGGATTACATCATTCCGTCACCTCGAGATGTGTGGGACGCACTCGGTCGACAAGTTGAACAGCAAATCCTTTGGGCCTCAACGTTTAATAGTATTCGTCGTGCTGCACAAGGCTTCATCATTGCTTTAATCGTTGCCACTCCGATTGGAGTTGCGCTTGGGTTGAATAAAACATTGCGCTCAATCTTTGGTCCGCTCCTCACTGGTTTGCAGCAGTTGCCATCTGTTGCTTGGGTGCCCGCAGCGATTATTTGGTTTGGACTTTCGGACGCAACTATTTACACCGTCGTGCTTCTAGGGGCAGTTCCCTCAATTGCTATTGGCTTGATGAGTGGTATTGATCAGATCCCATCGATCATTTTGCGAGCTGGTCAGGTGCTTGGCGCCACCGGATTCAATCGCGTGCGCCAAATTATTTTGCCGGCTGCCTGGCCCGGTTATCTCGCTGGTCTAGAACAAGGCTGGGCCTTCTCCTGGCGTTCTTTGATGGCGGCAGAACTTATCGCGGTCTCACCGGCACTTGGTCCGGGCCTTGGGCAGATGTTGGATAACGGTCGGTCGCTAGGCGATATGGCCTTGGTCCTTGGATCGATCTTCATGATTTTATTCGTCGGGGTTCTCATTGAACGACTCATCTTTGCCCCTTTGCGCAAGCGCACCCTTCAAAATCGGGGCTTGCTTCGTTAGTTGGGTGGTACGGATGACCAACGCGTAGCTTGGTAAGCCAGAATGGTCTCGTGTCTACACCATTTGCGGGCGGCGGAGCGATAGATCTAGCAGCATTGGCGGCTGCCCGAAAACAACAGGAGTTAGCCGCCGCGGCAATGGCAAGTGCCCCTGAGGGCATCATCATTGACGTCACCGACGAGACCTTTCAGTCAGCCGTTATCGCGCAGTCTGAAACCGTTCCGGTCATTTTGGATCTCTGGGCAACGTGGTGTGGTCCCTGCAAACAGTTGTCGCCGATCCTTGAGAAGCTTGCTGCCGAGGCAGGCGGACGCTGGATTTTGGCCAAGGTTGATGTTGATGCACAACCTCGTATTGCTCAGGCCTTTCAGGTGCAATCGATACCTTCGGTGTTTGCGGTAATCAAAGGTCAGCCCGGACTCGTATTCCAAGGTGCGGCACCCGAAGCTCAAATTCGGAAAGTGCTCGAAGAAATTCTTAAAGTTGCAGCGCAACAAGGGGTGACTGGAACAGTTGGTGGCGTTGTTGCCTCTGTTGAATCTGCTGAACTTATTGAAGAAGAACCGATTGATCCCCGGTTTATTGCTGCTTACGATGCGATCGAAGCAGGGGACTGGCAGACAGCAGGGGATGCGTATCGCATTGTGCTGGAGGCAACGCCCAATGACAGTGATGCTCAAGCTGGCCTTGCTGTAGTTGGTCTATATAGTCGTACTGAGAGCGCAGTACTTAACCCAGATGCCCAAGCAGGCGATATTGATGCCCAGCTTGATCTCGCTGATGCTGATGCCCTCGGTGGAAATTGGCCGGCAGCCTTCAGCCGACTGGTCGCGGCAGTTCGCATCACAACAGGCGAGGATCGATCGCGTGTGCGAACTCGACTCCTTGAGTTGTTCATGATTGCAGGAGATGACCCTGAGGTAATTCCTGCGCGCGCTGCACTATCGAGCGCTCTTTTTTAACGCACTCTTTCGTTGCTGCTGAATTTCGTGCGCGGTGAAAAGTGCGATAGTGAGTGTTCAATTCCATTCTCATCAAAGAGATATAAGAATGCTCTTGTCGCACCATGGGCTACCAGCGCTACATACTCACCACAATGTGCGTCAGGGCGAACCCGAAGCGGGTCCCGCCGGCTTGCATGAGTCATTGGCACGTCTCAACGCTTTTAGGAATTCATCGATCACGAACGCCTATATGCTCGCCCCACCAGCTAATGCCCAACGGAGAACTCATGTCTGAATTTGTCAATCTTGAAGTGCGTGACGCGGTTGCGATTATCACGCTGCAGCGGCCTCCAATGAATGCTTTAAACACAACAATGCAGCGCGAGATCGGAGAGCTAGCCGTCGAGATCTCCAGTCGAGTCGATATCAGTGCAGTTGTGATTTATGGCGGGGAGCGGGTGTTCGCGGCCGGTGCCGACGTCAAAGAAATGGCAGATCTGCCATACCAAGACATGATCGAAATCTCCCTGAGATTGCAAGAAATTTTTAGTGCAGTGGCCAATATTGCGCAGCCAACCATTGCTGCAATCACCGGCTTTGCGCTAGGTGGCGGATGTGAACTCGCCTTGGCTTGCGATTTCCGAGTGGCTGCAGATAACGCCAAACTGGGTCAGCCTGAAATCCTGCTGGGCATCATCCCCGGAGCGGGCGGCACTCAACGGCTACCCCGGCTCATCGGAGTCGCCAAGGCAAAGGATCTCATCTTCTCCGGGCGCTTCGTTGATGCGCAGGAATGTCTCGAGATCGGGCTGGTTGATGTCGTTGTGCCAGCGGCTGAAGTTTTTGACCGGGCGCTGGCCTGGGCCCAGCAACTCGCTCGCGGACCTCGTATTGCCATGCAGTCTGCTAAACGAGCCATCAATCGCGGGTTGGAAGTGGACATTGCTACTGGCTTAGAAATCGAACGCCAGTCCTTCTTGGGTCTTTTTGCCACGGATGACGCCCGCTCGGGCATGGCTTCCTTTATCGAGCATGGCCCGGGCAAGGCGACGTTTACCGGCAGATAACGGCGCTCAAGGCCAGTGAGAGCGGATTAGGCAAGGCAGGACACGTTCAAGCCAAGGTGCATAGAGCAGTACCATCGTTGTTTGTGACGGACCGCAGCTATTTGGACCATGCCGCTACCACGCGCATGCTTCCAGAAGTACGCGAGCGATGGCTAGAAGTGAGCCAGCTCGTAGGCAACCCATCGTCACTTCATGATTCAGGACGCCGCACCCGCCGAATTGTCGAGGAAGCTCGCGAAAGTATTGCTGCAGATCTGGTCACCCGACCCAGTTCCGTTATCTTCACAAGCGGTGGCACAGAGTCCGACAATCTCGCTGTCAAAGGTTTGTTCTGGGCGGGTGAAGCACGCGGTAAGTCAGGCGTGATTGCATCGGCGATCGAACACCATGGCGTCCTTGATCCAGTTACCTGGCTTGGCGAGCATGAAAGAGCCAAGGTTTTATGGGTCGGGGTTGATGCTGTTGGTCGGGTAGACCTTGAAGAAGTGAATGCAAGCCTTGCCACAGGCGACATTGCCTTGGTCACGATCATGTGGGCCAATAATGAAGTGGGCACGGTGCAGCCGGTGTTTGAATTGGCAGCGCTTTGTCGGTCCTATGGAGTTTCGTTCCATACCGATGCCGTGCAAGTTTTAGGCCAACTGCCGATGAACCTGGATGAGTTAGGCGCAACAGCGGTAACGATTACCGCGCATAAAGTTGGCGGGCCGTTCGGGGTCGGCTCACTCATCCTTGATCCAGACACGAAGCCGACACCAATTTTGCATGGTGGTGGGCATGAGCGCGAAATTCGTTCGGGCACACTCGACGCCGCTGGAATTGCTGGCTTCGCAGTTGCTGTGCATTTAGCAGTGAAGAATCAGCGTGATTTCGCGCAGCGAGTTCAAGGCTTACGAAATGACCTCATTGCAAGAGTTCTGGCTGAGGTGCCAGCAGCTCAACTCAATGGTGAGCCTGACTTAATCGGGAATTTAAGACTGCCTGCAAATGCGCATTTCACTTTCGCGAACTGTGAAGGCGACGCTTTGCTCTTGCTTCTTGATGCTGCAGGAATCGATTGCTCAACGGGGTCAGCATGCACGGCAGGGATTCCCGAGCCAAGTCACGTACTTCTTGCGATGGGTGCAGAAGCGAAGGCGTCTAGGGGCTCCCTTCGTTTTAGTCTTGGTAGAGATAGCAAAATTGCAGACGTCGATCGCTTACTGGAAGTGCTTCCCGGTGTTGTTGAGCGCGCCAGTCGCGCAGGATCGGTTCGGAGTCGGGCATGAAAGTTTTAGCAGCAATGTCAGGTGGCGTTGATTCGTCGGTTATGGCCGCTCGCATGGTTGATGCCGGACATGAAGTCACTGGTGTGCACCTCGCGCTTTCGAAGACTTCAAGCGTTCCTGGTTCACGCGGATGCTGCACTCTGGATGACGCAAGGGATGCGCGTCGAGTTGCAGATAAGCTTGATATTCCATTTTACGTGTGGGACTTGTCAGAGCAATTCCAAGAAGAAGTGATGAATAACTTCCTGGAGGAATACAGCGCAGGTAATACACCAAATCCTTGTCTGCGCTGTAACGAGAAAATTAAGTTTCTGGCGTTGCTTGATCGTGCTCTTGATCTGGGTTTCGATGCCGTTGCAACCGGGCACTACGCACAAATTTTTGAGGGTCCGCTAGGCAAAGAACTTCATCGAGCCATTGATCCTGAAAAAGATCAGTCTTATGTGCTTGGCATGCTTGAACCTTGGCAATTGGAGCACGCGCTGTTCCCACTCGGTGGTGACACGAAAGGGCAGATTCGCATTGAGGCCGAGAGCAGAGGTCTCCTTACTGCAAAGAAGCCAGACAGTCATGACATTTGCTTCATTCCTGACGGCGACACTGCAGCGTTCTTGCGCCGCAAGCTAGGTGATCAGCCGGGTGAAATTATTGACGTCGAAACCGGAAAAGTTATCGCCGAACATGAGGGTGCCTTTGGTTACACCATTGGCCAGCGACGCGGTCTTGATCTGCGAGTTCCTGCTACTGATGGAAAGCCGCGCTACGTCGTGGACGTCGATATCAATGCCCGCAAGGTTTTCGTAGGTTCACCAGCCCTTCTTGATGTTGATCAAATCATCGGGGTTCGCCCGACCTGGACCAATGCGCCAATAACTGATCAACCCGTGCAATGTCATGCTCAGGTTCGCGCTCACGGTGAACCAGTGCCTGCAAGTGCGAAGATGGTTGGCGAAGACCTCGTCGTTGACCTCCAAGAAAACATTCGAGGCTTAGCCACGGGTCAGGGAATCGTTCTTTTTGAAGGCACGCGAGTTATTGGATCCGCCACTGTCGAACGAACGCGCAGGGTCGTTCGCACGTGAGTTTCCCCTGGGAATTGGGGGCAGCCACAGGCGTGGGTTCATTACCCGGCGATGATGCACGAAATGCTGCGCGCCTCATCGTGAGTGGAGTTCCAGACTTCCTACATGTGGCTGAACTACCCAACAGGGGCCCTGGTGGTGATCTCATTGGGCGAACTGGTGGCTTACTGCACGCCGTTGGTGCTGATTTTGGCTTAGAGACAACAGCAGATGGCTGGCGTTTAACTGATGGCATTAGCCGCGTGATGAAGCGATCGATTTCTTGGATCGGCGAAGACCTTGATGCGATTGAAGAATTCGGTCAGGACTATGTAGGCCCGATCAAGACACAAATCGCAGGTCCGTGGACGATGGCCGCATCTGTCGAGCTTGCAGGCGGCGAACGCATTTTGCGTGATGTCGGGGCTTGTCGCGAATTAGCTGGCGCGCTCTCTGAGGCAGCAAGAGTGCATATCGAAGATCTACAAAGGCGGTTCCCTAAAGCCACAGTGGTTCTACAGGTAGATGAGCCAGCACTTAATGCCGTTCTTGATGGCACGATTGGCAGTGTGAGTGGGTTATCGCGTTTCAGTCCAGTTGATCCGCCGGTTGTGCAAGATGCGCTACGCCAGGTCTTAATGGCTGCTCCTGACGT
>CANJCG010000062.1 GCA_947472655.1 Actinomycetota bacterium | reverse complement strand
TCGGAGTTGGCACCGAACTTTGATTGGCCTCGCAAGCGAGTTATCAAATAGGTTGCCGGGGCTTCAACGGGCCGTATCCCTCTGCCCCTCTGGATGAGGTATTCAGTTATAGGTCTAACTCTAGCCGCTTGCGAAAGCGGCCAAACATGCAGGTGCAGGTTTCAGCGGTGTCGGCGGGCCAATATTTTGAGCCCGACAACCCCTGCAACTACTCCAGCAATACTGCCCACGCGCTTGGGCTTAATACCGCCGAACTCGTCAGTGAATACACCGGTGACTGCGTTCATCCCCCGCTGGCGTAACGAAGCACTGGTGAACTGGCTTTTGAGGTTCTCAACTGAAGCAAGAAGTTCAGTTCGGGCAGCAGTGATCTCAGCGACTAACTCATCTAGAGAGGGTTCGCTTTGCTCAATTACTTCCATCGTCACGTTGATAAGACTACGCGGAGCTCATGGGGTCCTGGCAAATGCGGGTGTTCGGTGGAACCGTTACTGCAAGTCTTTTGCAATTAGTGAGATTTTCAATTAGTCTGTCGCGGTGATCAAGCGTCTGGCGTTCGTATGCGCTGCCGGTGGGGCTGGGCTGTTGCTGACGGCCTGTGGCTCAGATTTTGGCTCGCCTTCTTCTGCTTCAGTACCTGATGTCAACGGGAAACTGCTCGTAGCCACGACCGTTTCCCCCATTACCTCAATCGTTTCGTCTATCGGCGGGAACAAGGTTCAGGTCGAGGGCATCGTTCCCGAGGGCACCAACAGTCACACTTTTGAGCCGGCGCCGCAGGTTGCTGCACTCTTGAGCAAGGCCGACATTGTGTTCATCAACGGCTTGAAACTGGAAGACCCCACAGCCGACCTAGCTCGCAGCAATATGAAAGCCGGCGCCGAACTCATCGAAATCGGTTCAAAGGTTTTACCTGAATCTGCCTACATCTACGACTTCTCTTTTCCCAAGAGTGAGGGCAAGCCAAATCCGCACCTTTGGACTGATCCGCTCTATGCCGCCAAATACGCCTCAGTGATTCGCGACGAGTTCATTCGCCGCGATCCAAAAAATGCCGACTACTACTCTGAAAACTTCATTCGCTTCGATAAGAAGGTGTCTGAACTCTCCAAGGCCCTACTTAAAGATCAAGCAACCGTGCCTGCTGGAAATCTTAAGCTCCTTACGTATCACGATGCTTACGCTTATTTCGCGAAAGATTTCGGTTGGACTGTCATCGGTGCGGTTCAACCGAAAAACTTCTCCGACCCAACACCTTCTGAAGTTGCGTCACTCATCGATCAAGTCAAAGCCCAAAAAGTTCCCACTATTTTTGGCTCTGAAGTTTTTCCTTCCAAAGTCTTGGAAGAAATCGGTCGGGCCACCGGTGCTAAGTACGAAGCTTCACTTCGCGACGATGACCTTCCCGGGGCTCCGGGTGAAGCAGATCACTCCTGGCTCGGATTGATGAAATATGACTACATCACCATGATTCGCGGGCTCGGCGGAACCACCAAGAATCTTGATGCAGTCAGCACCAGCACAGCCCTTATTGACTCCGCGAAGTATCCGCAATGACCGGCACCGGAGTAGGGCCGGAATTAATCACGCTTAAAGATGTGGTTGCTGGCTACACACACCATCCCGTTCTGACAGACGTGAACTTTCATGTTCATGAAGATCAGTTCACCGGCATCGTTGGTCCATCTGGCGCGGGGAAAACCACGCTACTTCGACTCCTTCTTGGCACTTTGAAACCAATGAGCGGAACGATTTCAGCATCGAAAGATCTACGGCTCGCTTACGTTCCGCAACTTGAAACAGTGAGTTGGAATTTTCCGATCACCGTTGAAGAATGCGTACTCATGTCGCGTAAATCGGCGAACCAACTTCCCTGGGCAAGCAAGTCTGAAAAAATAAGTGTTGGCAATGTTCTTGAACGACTGAGTATCGGCGAACTAGCAAAACGTCACATTCGCGAACTTTCTGGTGGCCAGCAACAGCGCATGTTTTTGGCACGCGCACTCCTGCGCCAACCACAGGTAATGCTGCTCGATGAACCCACGAGCGGAGTAGACGTAGCTACGCGTCACGACGTATTGCATCTTCTTGCTGACTTGCACGAAGAAGGCATCGCAATTGTTCTCACGACTCACGATCTAAATGGCATCGCCGCGCACCTCCCTCACCTTGTGTGTGTTAACCAACGCATCGTCGCTTCGGGAGCGCCCGAAGAAGTGATGAATCCCGATGTTCTTGAACAGACCTTTGGTGCCCGAATGGAAGTTCTGGAGCACCTTGGAATGCGCATCGTGATTGATGAAGCGCCCTCCAACGACCCCATGCGTAACGGAGGCTGACATGGAAACCCTTCTCGAGCCTCTTCAATACGCTTTTTTTCAGAAAGGCTTATTCGTCGCGAGTCTTTCTGGAGCTTTACTCGGTTTTATCGGTGTCTTCATCGTGCTGCGCGGGATGAGTTATATCGGCCACGGGTTGTCACACTCCATCTTTGGCGGCTTTGCTGCAGCACAACTCTTTGCTTCGAGTTTTTATATTCTCGGCGCAGGCATCTGGGGCATCGCTTCGGCATTGGCAATCACTGCAGTAACAAAGCGCAGCAGACTTGGCGCGGATGCCGCTATCGGCGTCATCACCACAGCTTCGTTTGCGTTAGGTGTTGCCCTCTTTGCCAAATTCGGCACGAGTGGACCATCGTTTGAGAATGCACTCTTTGGCAGCATCCTGGGTATTAGCGGCGAACAGATCATCGGTCTCGTGGCTGTAACGATCTTGACTGCAGCCTTTGTTTTCTTGCGCTACCGCGCTCTTCTTTTCAGTACCTTTGACCCAGACGTTGCTGCAGTCTCCGGCGTGAATGTGTCTCGGATAGAAGCAATGCTGATGATCGTGCTTTCGCTATCGATTCTGGCAACGTTGACAGTCATCGGCGTAACTCTGGTCGCGGCAATGCTTGTCATCCCAGCGGTGATCGCCCGCATGCTCACTGACTCATTTAGTCGAATGCTGACCTACAGCACCATTATCGGCACCTTTTGTGGGCTTGTTGGCATGTACATCAGCTACTACGCAGGAGTGCCATCGGGCACCATGATCGTGCTCGTTGGTGCTGCACTCTTCCTGGTCGTACTAGCAATCACTGGAACGCGTGGGCTGCATCGTTCAGCTGGCCTTGATTCACATACGGATGCTTCGGCCCTGGCGCCGATTACTCGTTAGGCAACGTCCCTACATTGTTTTGCGCTTTTCATTAGAGTGCTCCCATGGCACTGGAAATTAAAGACACAGCCCCCGCGTTCTCCTTGAAGAATGACGCTGGCGAAACCATTCGGCTTTCGCAATTCAAAGGCAAGCGCGTGATTTTGTATTTCTATCCTGCGGCATTAACTCCAGGCTGCACCAAGCAAGCCTGCGACTTCACGGATAACTTGAAACTATTCAGTTCTTTAGATTTCGTCATCATCGGCATATCCCCTGATAAGCCAGAAAAGTTAGCAAAGTTCCGGGAACAAGAAGACCTCAAGATCATTTTGCTCTCTGACCCAGAAAAGGAAGTGCTCACCAAATACGGAGCCTTCGGGGAAAAGAAGCTCTACGGCAAGACAGTCGTCGGAGTGATTCGATCAACTTTCGTGATCAGCCCAGCCGGGAAAATCGAGCATGCGTTTTTTAACGTGAAGGCCACCGGCCATGTGGCTAAGTTGATCCGCGATTTAGCACTGACCTAGCAACCATTAGACTTCCCATGCTTCATGCGGGAGTGGTGGAATTGGCAGACACGCAGGTCTTAGGAACCTGTGTCTTCGGACGTAGGGGTTCAAGTCCCCTCTCCCGCACCAAATGAGCTATTGCTTCTTTGCCTCCGGAATGAGCTGCTCGATTACCGGCGCAAGCGCTGCAAGTGCCCGTCCTCTGTGGCTTATCGCATCTTTTTCATCGTCAGACATTTCTGCCGTAGTCATTTCATAACCAAGTGGAACAAAGATCGGGTCATAGCCAAAGCCTCGAGTCCCTCTTGGCTCCGTGAGCAGAGTGCCTTCAAGAGTGCCCTCAACTACGCGCTCATCGCCCTGCGGCGTCACGATGGCTGCAGCGCAACGGAAAGCTGCCCCACGCTTATTTGGTGCCACATGATCAAGTTGAGCGATGAGCAAATTGAGATTGGCTACATCATCGCCGTGAATTCCGGCCCAGCGAGCTGAATAGATCCCTGGCATGCCATTGAGAGCATCGACGCTGATTCCGGAATCATCGGCAATTGCAGGCAATCCCGTGAACGCGCAGACTTCCCGCGCTTTCAGCAATGCATTGGCAACAAATGAACTGCCTGTCTCGTCGACGTCGGGCAGGCCAGGAAACTCATCCGTGCCAACGAGGTCGATATCAAGACCAACCTGTTCAAGAATTCGGCGCAGCTCAATGAGTTTGTGCGCATTCCTACTTGCAAGTACTACCCGAACAGACATCAGAATTCCTAAAGAGCCAAGTTGAGTGCTTCGCGCTGCATCTTTGCAAGATCAGCACATCCTCGTGCACCTAGTTCAAGGAGCACGTCGAGTTCGGCACGATCGAAAGGCACGCCTTCGGCTGTTCCTTGAACTTCAATGAACCGACCATCACCAGTCATCACAATGTTCATGTCGGTATCTGCGCGAACGTCATCGTCATAGTGCAAATCAAGACGAGGCACACCGTCGATGATGCCCACACTCACTGCTGCAACGGAGTCGATCAAGGGGTTAGTTTTGATGTGCTTCTTTTCCATGCCCCACGCGATCGCATCAGCCAGTGCAACGTATGCACCTGTGATTGCTGCCGTACGAGTGCCGCCATCAGCCTGTAACACATCGCAGTCAATGACGATCGTGTTCTCACCCAGCACAGACATATCAACAACCGCGCGCAAGCTTCGACCGATGAGACGTGAGATTTCATGGGTGCGACCACCGAGCTTGCCCTTGACCGACTCGCGATCATTGCGCTCGTTCGTTGCACGCGGGAGCATTGCGTATTCAGCGGTTACCCAGCCTTTGCCACTGCCCTTCAGCCAACGAGGCACTCCTGGTGTAAACGAGGCTGTGCAAAGCACGCGGGTGCGCCCGAAGGAAACTAACGCTGAACCCTCTGCTTGCTCAAGCCAACCTCGCTCGAAGGAAACAGGACGAATTTGGTCATCGGCGCGGCCGTCAGAGCGTGGGGTAACAGTGGTCATAGGACAGCACTCTAATGGTCGTTCACATGCTCAGCTTTGCACTAGCCGAAGTGACCGACTGATCCGATTTCTGGCCCAAGGAACCGACGGCCGAGCTGTTCAAAGCTTGTCGGATCTCCGGTAGCTGTGAATTGATGAACAGGATCAGCCAATTCAGGGTCGCGCAGCAGATTATTGGCTACAAGAGTGCGATACACATCCTTCGCGGTTTCTTCAGCGCTAGATACCAGCGTGACGTTTTCGCCCATCACGTATGCGAGCACACCTGTGAGGAGTGGGTAATGCGTGCAACCCAGAACTAAGGTGTCGACGTTCGCCGCTTGCAACGGTTCTAAGTATTCGTGCGCGACTTCCAAAAGCGATGTGCCTGAGGTTCTTCCCGCCTCCACAAACTCAACAAAACGGGGGCATGCTGCAGAGATAATTTCAAGGTTTGGAGCCGCAGCAAATGCATCGTCATATGCACGTGAAGTGATTGTCATTTCCGTGCCAATCACACCAATGCGGCCCGTTCTAGTTGCCGCTACTGCTCGACGCACTGCTGGATGCACTACTTCTACAACAGGAACGTCATAGCGCTCGCGCGCATCTTGAAGGGTTGCCGCACTTGCGGAATTACAAGCAATCACCAGCATCTTCACGCCATCAGCCACAAGTCGATCCATGATCTCAAGGGCAAACTGACGGACCTCGGCAATTGGACGTGGGCCATACGGGCCGCGGGCTGTGTCCCCCACATACTGGACAGGCTCGTGGGGAAGCTGATCAAGAATTGCTCGAGCAACGGTGAGGCCACCGACCCCAGAGTCAACGATGCCTATCGGAGCGTCAGTCATAACTCCCTAAGCCTACGGCGCGGTTCATCGAAAGCTGCGCCATGATCCATACGCTGTTGTAAACCAGCCGCCCAAACCAACGAGATGGGCGCCGAAACAAAGGAAAATATGTCCACAACCACCAGCCCTTCCCGTCCGTTTGGTGTCTTGATCGTCACCGCACTTCTGGTTATCGCAGCCGTCTACAACCTTTGGATTGGTTTCCTTGCCATCTTTTCAAGCTTTGGTGAAAACCCAACCTGGGATGATATTTACGGCATCGCACACACCATCCCAACATTCCAACTTTGGATGTTCGGGCTACTTTCAATCTTCCTTGGTTTGATTTACTTCTGGCTCACCAAAATGACGATGATGGGATCCGCCACTGCTCACACCATCATCAGCATGTTCATGGTGATCAACATCGTGTTCGGCTTCTTCCGCCTTCCTTACGGCTGGGCATCAATCGTCATCAGTTTGCTCGTGTTGTTGATGGTCAACACAAAGTCAGCTGTGAACTGGTTCAAGCAAACCGCTTAGGCACTATAAGAAACCGGCGCCCACCTATGGATGTGGCGCCGGTTTTTTATTGCACGTACTTCATTTCAAGGCTCAAGTCGGTGAGGGCTTGCTAGGCCCAAAGTTGGCCTTCAATTTTCGTTTCTGCTTCTTCGATGGTTCCTTCGTAAGCGCCAGTGGAAAGGTACTTCCAGCCGCCGTCGCACACGATGAATGCGATATCAGCTACTTGGCCTGCTTCGTCAGCTTTTTTGGCAATACCCAAAGCCGCATGCAAAATCGCTCCTGTTGAAATCCCGGCAAAGATACCTTCGATTTCAAGGAGTTGGCGAGTGCGTTTCAACGCTTCAAGAGGTCCAACAGAGAAACGACTCGTCAATAACGATGCGTCATACAACTCAGGGATGAATCCCTCATCGATATTGCGCAAGCCATAGACGACTTCGCCGTATCTAGGTTCAGCAGCCACGATCTGCACATCTGGCTTGTGGTCACGAAAATAGCGGCCAACACCCATCAAGGTTCCTGTTGTGCCAAGCCCCGCAACAAAATGTGTGATCTCAGGTAGGTCCGACAAAAGTTCTGGCCCAGTTGAGTCGTAATGAGCTTGCGCATTGGCTTCATTGCCATATTGATAGAGCATGACCCAGTCGGGATTTTGTGCAGCGAGACCTTTGGCAACTCGAACTGCTTCATTGGAACCACCTGCCGCAGGGGAAGTGATGATTGTCGCCCCCCACATAGTGAGGAGTTGAGTGCGCTCGACAGAAGTGTTTTCCGGCATCACACAAATCAAGTTGTAGCCCCGCTGCTTGGCCACCATCGCAAGTGAAATGCCAGTATTCCCTGACGTAGGCTCAAGCAACGTGCACCCTGGGCGCAGAAGCCCTTGGGCCTCAGCCTGGAGAATCATGTTCAGCGCCGCGCGATCCTTAACTGAACCTGTCGGATTTCGGTCTTCCAATTTTGCCCACAGGCGTACATCTGAAGATGGAGATAATCGAGGTAGCCCAATTAATGGGGTATGTCCAACGGATTGAAGCAGGGAATCAAATCTCACAGTGCTGGCTTTCAACCACCAGCAACAGCGGGAAGAATTGTGATCGCATCCTGCTCGCCAACTGAAGTGTTCAGCCCATCTAGAAAACGCACGTCTTCGTCATTGAGATACACATTGACGAACCGGCGTAGCCCACTGTCATCAAGAAGTCGGCCACCGATACCGGGGTAATTGACTTCAAGGTTAGTGATCACCGCTTGGAGGGTGTCACCTTCAGCATTGACGGATTTTTGCCCGCCGGTGTAGACCCGAAGGATGGTTGGCACGCGAACTTCAATTGCCATGAGTCCTCCAGGAATAACGCAGTAGTGGTTTTGTTTTCAACAACAGGGTAGGCCGCAGTATTCCGGCTGACTACTAGCATTTTCTCAGTTGCCAACCCTTTGCAGCTAGATGACCTTTACCGTCTCCTCCGTCACCACGCCATCCACGATTCGATAGGACCGGAACTCGTAGGGTCCTTCGTTTTGCCCCGACTGCCTCGTTGAGACAAGTACGTAATGCGCACCGGGCTCAGCGGCCAAAGAAATGTCCGTTCGTGAGGGATACGCCTCGGTTGCGGTATGGGAGTGATAAATCACCACCGGTTCTTCGTCCCGTTCATCCATCTCTTTGTAAAGCGTGAAAAGGTCCGCTGAATCAAACTCGTAGAAGGTTGGCGATCTCGCCGCATTGATCATCGCAATGAATCGATTTGGCTTTCCACTGCCTGCCGGGCCGGCAATGACGCCACAGGCTTCGTCTGGGTGATCGGCCCGGGCATGACGAACAATCTGATCGACAAGGTCACGGGAGATTTCAAGCACGGGCAAACCTTACGCCAGCATGATCTGAACGAGGGACTCTTGCAGGTAGGTCAACCAGTCATACACATCCAGCATGGCCAAGAGTGGGTCATCTTCAGCAAGCTCAACTGCTGCATCGTGGAAATCAGCGTCAATCTCCATGCGAGCACCAAGAGCAAGCCGAACGTCGTTCAGGAAGCCCAGCCAGCTGGGAGCCACGGCCAATCCCAAAACCACTTTTTCGCCAGACCTCTGCAAGGTTTCTTGAACTGTTTGCGCATGGGTGGTCTTGGTTTGGCGAAGGTCACGCTCGGTAAAGCGCCTGAAATCTGATGCTGCATTTTCGTCATCGCTATAGGCGTCAGGAAAAAGCCTCAGCATGACGTCATCCTCTGGACGTTCCAAAGAAGGTTCTATTCCGACGAGTGCGAAAAGCGGGTCTGCGTCAGGATCTCGGTCTTGCGGCGTTACTAGCGTGACTATTTGGTCACAGAGAGATAACAACATCATCCGCTCGACTTCATCAAGTCGAAGAATAATGCGCCCGTTAGATTCAAGTATGAAGCCTGTGGACATCAATCGTCCTTCTGCAAAGTGGCCCATAATCCATATCCATGCATCGCCGCGACGTCGCGCTCCATCTCTTCACGCGTGCCATTTGACACCACTGCACGACCTTTTTCGTGAACGTCCATCATCAATGACTCGGCATGGGTTTTATCGTATTCAAAGTAGGTCATGAACACATACGTCACATACGACATCAGATTGACTGGGTCGTTCCAGACCATCGTTATCCAAGGTCGATCGGGATCAACCTGTTCAACAACCTGTGCAACTTCTGCAGGTGCGATCGACATAGATCTAGTGTCGCGTATCGCGAAACTGCGCGACTCGGCAGGCTTATCTCACCTGAACTGAAAATGGTTCCGAAACTCCGAAACTGAAGGTCCCCATCGAATCTGCAGTGGCTCGATACACATAGGTG
>CANJCG010000061.1 GCA_947472655.1 Actinomycetota bacterium | reverse complement strand
TTGGCATCAATGGATTTGGCCGTATCGGCCGCAACTTCTTTCGCGCTTTGCTCGAGAGTGATGCGAATATCGAGATTGTTGGTATTAACGATCTCACTGACACCAAGACACTTGCTCACCTCATGAAATACGACAGCATCCTGGGCCGCATCGGCATTCCGGTTGAAGCCGGTGAAGGACAGATCACCGTGGGGGGAAAGGTCATTCCGATCTTTGCTGAACGCGATCCAGCTGATTTGCCCTGGGGGAAGGTCGGCGCAGATATTGTGATCGAATCAACCGGTTTCTTCACCAATGCTGCCGATGCAGGTAAGCACATCAAGGCTGGCGCGAAAAAAGTAATTATTTCCGCTCCGGCAACGGATGAAGACATCACGATTGTGATGGGTGTCAATGACAAAGAATATGATCCAGCTAAACACAACATAATTTCCAATGCGTCATGCACGACCAATTGCCTCGCGCCGATGGCCAAGGCGATTGACGATGCTTTCGGCATCGAACGTGGTCTGATGACCACAATTCATGCGTACACCAATGATCAGAAGATTCTTGATTTCCCACATAGCGATCTTCGTCGCGCGCGTGCAGCAGCACTCAACATGATCCCAACATCCACAGGTGCTGCTAAAGCTATCGGCTTAGTTATGCCGCACCTCAAGGGCAAGCTCGACGGATTCGCTATGCGCGTACCAGTTCCTACAGGTTCAGCGACTGACCTCACGGTTGAGCTCCGCACAGCGGCAACGAAGGAAGAGATCAATGCTGTGGTTAAGGCAGCGGCCGAGGGCGCACTCAAGGGTTACCTCAAGTACACCGACGATCCGATCGTCTCAACGGACATCGTGACGGATCCTGCTTCATGCATATTTGACTCAGGTCTGACATACGCAAATGGCAATATGGTCAAGGTTGTGGGCTGGTACGACAACGAGTGGGGTTACTCAAATCGTTTGATCGATATCACTTCACTTGTCGGATCTAAGCTGTAGGCGATTGCGATGAAGTCACTCGACGACCTAGAGGTCGCCGGGCGAACCGTATTGGTTCGCACCGATTTAAATGTGCCATTGGCCGATAGCCCTGATGGCAAGGTAATTACAGATGATGGTCGAATCAGAGCAGCAATCCCAACGCTGACGCATTTGCGTGAGCAAGGTGCAAAAATTATTGTTGTTGCGCATTTGGGTAGGCCCAAGGGCGAGGTAGTTACCGAAATGAGTCTGGCACCAGTAGCGATTCGTCTCGGTGAACTCCTGGGAACACAGGTTGTTTTAGGCATTGATATCACGGGACCACAGGCGAAAGCAGCAGCAGCAAAGCTGCAGCCAGGTGACATATTGCTCCTCGAAAATATTCGGTTTGATAATCGCGAGACGAGCAAGGATAGAAATGAGCGCATGGGGCTCGCGAAAGAGTTGGCTTCCCTGGCAGATGTATATGTGTCAGAGGGTTTCGGTGTTGTTCATCGGGAGCAGGCGTCAGTCACCGAAGTCGCCACGCTCCTACCAAACGCTGCAGGTCGTTTGGTACACAAGGAAGCATCGATGTTTGACGTCTTACTATCAGAACCTGCCAGGCCCTATGTTGTGATCCTTGGTGGATCAAAAGTAAGCGATAAATTAGGTGTCATCGGCAACTTGATTGATCGCGTAGACCGTCTGCTTATTGGTGGCGGAATGGCCTTCACGTTCTTGGCGGCGCTGGGGCATGGTGTAGGTGATTCGCTTCTTGAGACTGATCAAATCCCAACCGTCCAAGGATTTATCGAATTAGCCAAGGCTCGCGGTGTTGAACTATTGATACCTATTGATGTTGTGGTTGCAGATGACTTCTCAGCAACAGCAAACGTTAAAGTCGTTGATGCTGATCAGATTCCGGCGGGCTGGAAGGGTCTCGACATTGGCCCTAAAACAACAGCGCTGTTTGCGAGCCGCATTGCAGATGCTGGAACCGTGGTCTGGAACGGTCCTATGGGTGTCTTCGAGATGCTGCCTTTCGCAGGTGGTACCCGCGGAGTTGCCGAGGCCATGATTGCAAGCAATGCAATGTCGGTAGTGGGCGGTGGGGACTCAGCTGCAGCGATACGATTGCTGCAGCTTGATGAAGCAGCGTTCTCACATATCAGCACCGGTGGTGGTGCAAGTTTAGAATTCCTGGAGGGTAAAGAACTCCCCGGTCTGACCGTCCTGGAAGGGAAATAGCCATGGCAAAGAACGAGCGCAAGCCACTGATCGCGGGCAACTGGAAGATGAACCTCAACCATTTCGAGGCACTTTCATTGGTGCAAAAATTAGCTTTCACACTTAACGAAGCCGATTTTGCAGCAGTTGATGTTGTAGTGCTCCCGCCTTTCACGGATATTCGGTCAGTACAAACTCTGATTGAAGGAGATAAGTACGACATCCAATACGGAGCGCAAGACATTTCAGCACAAGTCTCGGGTGCTTTCACAGGCGAGATCTCTTCCTCCATGCTTGCCAAATTGGGATGCTCATATGTGACCGTGGGTCACAGTGAACGCCGGGAATACCATCAAGAAACCGACGTAAGCGTTCAAGCCAAGGCTGCTGCCGCTCTACGCGACGACATCACCCCAATTGTCTGCGTTGGTGAGGGCCTTGACGTACGCAAGTCGGGGGAGCAGGTTGCTTTCGTGTTGGCTCAGCTTGAAGGATCGTTAGCTGAATTCACGGCAGAGCAGGTTTCTGGTCTCGTCGTTGCCTATGAGCCGGTCTGGGCTATCGGTACAGGAGAAGTGGCCACCCCCAATGATGCCCAGGAGGTTTGCCGAGCCATTCGCGTTCGTCTTGGCGAAATCCATGGAGCCGATACCGCCGCAGGCACCCGAATTCTCTACGGTGGCTCAGTCAAAAGCTCCAATATTGCGGGAATCATGGCCCAAACTGATATCGATGGGGTGCTCGTTGGCGGGGCAAGCCTGGATCCTGACGATTTTGTTGGAATCGTGCGATACCGGCTCCACCCAGCTGATCTTGCCAACTGAACTGCTCGCCTGATCTATACTGAGGTCTTCACACTGATACGGAGTCCGTCTTGCTCAACATTGTCACGATTGCGCTTGCTGTTGTGCTGATCATTTGCAGCGTGCTGCTCATCGTTCTCATTTTGCTACACCGAGGCAAAGGTGGTGGACTCTCCAACCTTTTCGGTGGAGGAGTGGGCTCTTCCGTTGGTGGCTCGTCGGTCGCCGAGCGAAACCTGGACCGAATCACTGTGGCAATTGGACTTATCTGGGCTGCGTCAATCGTTGGCGTTGGTCTGCTCATTCGCACCGGCGCTTAATACCGTAGCGAGACTAGTAGGAGGAAAAAATGGCTGGTGGAAGTGCTATCCGTGGTAGTCGCGTTGGGGCAGGCCCAATGGGCGAAGCAGAGCGGGGCGATGCGGCGCCGCGTATTTGGGTTTCCTTCTGGTGCTCGCGCAAGCATGAATCAAAGCCAAGCTTCGCTTCAGATGCGGCGATCCCCGACGAATGGGACTGCCCACGATGTGGCTTGCCCGCAGGCAAGGATAAAGAAAACCCACCTGCTCCGCCCAAGGTGGAGCCGTACAAGACGCACCTTGCTTATGTAAAAGAACGTCGTTCAGACGTGGATGGAGCTGCCATCCTTGACGAAGCCCTCAGCAAACTGCGCGGAAAAGTTATTTAAGCGCTGGTAGTACTTAAGCTCCCGGTCGACCAAAGTCGGCCGGGAGTTCTTTTGTGGCAGAACTATCAGCGAGAAAGAGCGTGTGCAAGGCTCGGATACCGCTTGCAGGAATCTGACGAGGTCCAGCCATGGGATCTAACGCCAAGCGAATCGCCTCTGCCTTACTTTCGCCCGATGCAAGTATCCACGCTTGTCTCGATGTGTTGAGGGCAGCGAAAGTTAACGTCACTCGAGTAGCTGGTGGTTTTGGCGAATTGTGTACGGCAACGACAAAACGATCTTCATGAGTTTGGGGATACTCAGGAAACAATGAAGCCACATGCGCATCGGGCCCGATACCCAGGAGCACGACATCGAAAGTCGGGATAACTCCACTGCCGGCAGTTAGCAAGAGTTGCTCGTAATTCTGCGCCGAAAGTTCTGGAGTTTCGCTGCGATCAGGTCCGTTGATGGAGTGCACATGTTCTCGGGGGATGGCTACGTGATCAATGAGGAGTTCATGTGCGGAAGTGTCATTGCGCTCGAGGTCTCCAGTTGGGAGATATCTCTCGTCACCCCACCAGAGGTGAATCCGTTGCCAATCTATGGCGGCTACGGCCGGACTTGTGCCCAATGCCGACAACACCGCAGTACCGATACCGCCACCGGTCAAAACTACGTGCGCAAATTCTCGCTGCTCTTGTGCCTCAACCACGGCAGCAACGAGTCGTCCAGCCGCTGCCTCCGCTAGCGTGTCTGCATCTAAGTAGCGAACAAGTTCGGGGACCGTCATAGATCCAGTTTCGAAATTACGAGCCCGTACATGTCATCTGGATCAAGGCGACGTAACTCTTCAGCGATTAATGCCGAAGTTGATCGGTGCGGCAAACTTACTTGCTGGTCAGCTAGCCCAGGTCTCCTAATAGTGGCGGTCTTTTGGTCCACTCTAGTGATCGACAGCACGCCATCGTCCATGTCTAGTTCAACTGCGGAAATTGCGATGGTGTCATCCCAGATGGTCTCCAGGCTTGCGCCCAAACTTTGGCTTAGCCAAGCTCCCATGAGAATCACGCTGGGATTGTTTCTTTCTCCCGACACCCGGATGTTGTGCACATTGGACATCGGTGCATCGAAGATAGCTGCGAGAACGGACCGCCATTGTGTACAGCGAGCCCACGCCAGATCGCTATCGCCGGGTATGTAGCCAGCCTTTCGAATACGCAAGGCCTCATAAGGATCAGAAAAACTTGACGAATCCGTGATTCGGCGTTGAGCATGGCGGCCAATCAAACTTTCAGATGGCACGGCAGGGGAGTCACCGGGCCAATATGCGACTACAGGAGTGTCGGGTAGTAAGAGTGGTACTGCAACAGAGTTTGGATAATTTGAAAGCTCACCCCGGAGTCGAAGAATGGCAACTTCACCTGGTCCGTCATCGCCACCCACGCGGATCTCAGCGTCGAGCTGCGTATGGCGAGCATCTGGTCGTGGGATCAAGGTAATGATGCGCATGGGGTGTTGATGCGCAGTCGCAACAGCAGCATCAGTTGCGTCAGCTTGCGTATCTTCATCTGCCAAAATGAGCAGGGTCAGGACCATTCCGGTAGCCGGAGAACCTATTCGACGACGTTCCGCATTTATCGCAGCCGCAACAGCTCCACCGCTGGTGTCTTCCAGCCGAATCATGGCCGCCTCCACGTGCGTCCATCGCGAGCCAACATGTCATATTGACTGTGCGGTCCCCAGCCACCAGACACATATTGGTCGGGTTGTCCTTGTGTTGCCCAATATTCCAACACGGGATCAAGAATCTTCCAACCTAATTCGACTTCAACGTGTCGTGGAAACAGTGGTGGATCACCGATCAACACGTCGAGAATCAAGCGCTCGTAGGCTTCAGGGCTAGATTCAACGAAGGTTTCACCGTATTGGAAATCCATGGTTACATCGCGTACTTCAATTTGAGAAGTATCGGGCACCTTAGATCCGAAGCGAACAGTAATTCCTTCATCGGGCTGAATTCGGAAAACTAGGGCGTTATTGCCGAGTTCCTGAACTGAATCAACACTGAAGGGCAGATGTGGTGCACGCTTGAAAATCACAGCAACCTCAGTGACTCGACGCCCTAAGCGTTTGCCTGTGCGCAGATAGAAGGGAACTCCAGCCCAGCGTCTATTGTCGATATCAACACGCATGGCCGCGAAAGTTTCAGTGATCGAGTTCGGATCGATCCCTTCTTCTTGCAAATAGCCAGGTACCGGAATTCCGCCTTGCCAACCCTGCGCATATTGGCCTCGAGTGGTGTGCAAACTTAAATCCTTAGGCAGACGAACCGCGGAAAGAACTTTTTCTTTTTCGGCACGCACTTCGGCCGCGTTGAAGTTCAGTGGCTCTTCCATTGCAGTGAGCGCTAACAATTGCAATAGATGGTTTTGGATCACATCTCGTGCCGCACCGATACCGTCGTAATACCCAGCTCTACCACCGATACCGATGTCTTCGGCCATCGTGATTTGCACATTGTCGACGTAGTTCCCATTCCACAAGGGTTCAAACATTGCGTTGGCAAAACGAACAGCCATAATGTTTTGAACTGTCTCTTTTCCAAGGTAGTGATCTATTCGAAAAACTGAGCCGGTTTCAAAGACCGTTCCAACGAGATCATTCAATTCTTGGGCGCTCTTGAGATCGTGCCCGAAAGGTTTTTCAACTACTACCCTGCGCCAAGAATCAGGCGTGTCCTGCGCAAGACCTGAACTTTTAAGATGCTCGAGGACGACTGGAAATAAACCGGGTGGAATGGAAAGATAAAAAGCATGATTACCGCCAGTGCCACGAGTGAGGTCGAGATCTGCAACCACTCGAGACAATTCGCTATACGCGGCGGCATCGTCCAGATCCCCGGTCACGAACCGGATTCCTTCACTGAGCTGCTTCCAGGTTTCTTCTCGAAATGGCGTTCGGGAATGCTCACGAACGGCGTCATGAACGATCTGAGCAAAATCTTCATCAACCCAATCGCGGCGGGCAAATCCAACCAGAGAAAATCCCGGGGGTAAGAACCCTCGATTAGCTAGGTCATAAATTGCAGGCATGACTTTTTTACGAGCCAGATCTCCGGTCACGCCAAAAAGCACCAGACCGCATGGTCCGGCAATCCGAGGAAGCCGGTGATCGATTGAGTTGCGAAGGGGATTTGTCATCACTGTCCGGGGTTATGAGATCTGATCGATTGCTGTCTGCACTGTCGCGCGCAGGTCTTCCCAAGCATCAATAAACTTTTTCACTCCGTCTTGTTCCAGATGCTCACATACCGCGGCTTGATCAATACCCAATTCCGCGAGTGACTGCCACACTTGCGCTGAGGCTGCTCCGGTTCCGGTTACGGTGTCGCCTCGGAAAACCCCATGGTCGGCTACAGAATCAAGGGTTGCTTCAGGCATGGTGTTCACGCAGCCCTGTACGGATAAATCGATTACGTATCTCGTGTCGTCGTAGGTTGGATCCTTCACCCCAGTGGATGCCCAGAGTGGACGCTGGGCATTAGCCCCAAGCGCGAGCAGAGCAGCCCATTCGTCACGATCCAGGCGCTCTTGATACAGCTCCCAGGCCATCCGTGCATTAGCCAGTGCGGCTTTGCCGCGCAACGCAGCCGCTTGCTCCGTACCCAAAGCATCGAGCCTGTTATCAACATCGGTATCAACGCGACTGACGAAAAACGAAGCAACGGAATGAATCTGCGACAGATCTAGTCCGCGATGAGCAGCCTTTCGGAGTCCGTCTTCATAAGCTTGAATCACCATGCCGTAACGATCAACTGAAAAAATAAGAGTCACATTGACGCTTATGCCATTACTGATCGTTTCGGTAATCGCTTCAAGCCCAGCAAGAGTCGCCGGAATCTTGATAAGAAGGTTAGGTCGGTCAATCATTGTCCAAAGTTCGCTGGCCTGATCTATTGTGCGCTGGGTTTCATGCGCAAGACGGGGATCAACTTCAATGGAAACGCGGCCATCCAAACCACCTGTGGCCTGATAGACCGACAACAGCACATCACATGCATTTCTGACATCGTCTGTAGTGAGGCGTTGAATCACGAGATCTACGTCTAGGCCTTGTTTGGCTAAATCTTTGAGGTCAGCCGCGTAATCCATCGCACCCTTTGAGATTGCCGCCTGAAAGATCGAAGGATTCGACGTGACCCCGCGAATGGATTTCGTCGCAACCAGGTCAGCAAGGTTGCCCGAACGCAGACGTGAGCGACTGAGGTCATCAAGCCAGATTGACACGCCAGATTCTGTTAGCACCCGAAGTATTTCTGTTGACATGATGAGTCTCCAAACGAGTGATTCAGGATGGATCGTTAAGTGAAGCCTTTGCAGCAGCTTTAACTGCCTCGACGGTGATACCAAATTCCTGGAACAGGACTTTGTCTGAGGCGCTTGCACCAAAGTGATCAAGTCCGATAGTTCGGCCACGATCGCCAACGTACTTCCACCAGCCTAAAGTGGCACCGGCTTCGACTGAAACTCGTGCGCGAACGCTAGGCAGTAGAACCGAGTCGCGATATGCCTGGTCTTGTTCGTCAAACCATTCAAGGCATGGCATCGAGATAACTCGACTAGTGACGCCTTCACTTGCAAGTTCTTCGTGCGCCTTCAACGCAAGTTGAACTTCTGAACCTGTTGCCATCAATAGAACCTGTGGTGATTCGTGAGTTGCTATAACGTACGCGCCCCGGCGAACACCGCTGAGCGCCTGAGTAGAGGTGGTTATGGTCGGCACGTTTTGACGGGTAAGAACGAGACCAACCGGACGATGTTGAGTCAAGGTTGCGTGCCAAGCAGCAGCAGTTTCGTTTGCATCAGCTGGTCGAACAACGCTAAGCCCCGGCATTGCCCGAAGGCTCCACAGATGTTCTACAGGCTGATGAGTTGGCCCATCTTCACCCAAGCCAATCGAGTCATGCGTCCACACGTACGTCACGGGTATTTGCATCAAGGCTGCAAGTCGTACAGCGCCGCGCATGTAGTCACTGAACACAAGGAACGTTCCGCAGAAGGGTCTCGTGAGCCGGCTCAGCGACATGCCATTAACTGCGGCGCCCATCGCATGTTCGCGAATTCCATAGTGGACGATGCGCCCATATCGTGAGGCATCTGGTGCGGTGGTGGTGACAGGAAGGAAACTCTTCCCGCCTTCGATCGTCGTATTGTTTGACTCCGCTAAGTCTGCGGATCCACCCCAAAATTCGGGCATCACCTTGGCGATGGCATTGATGACGTCGCCTGAAGCCTTTCGTGTTGCCAACACATCGGTTTCAGACCACTGTGGCAGAACTTCATTGAAGCCGTTTGGCAGTTCACCAGAGCTGATGCGATCCAGCAAAGCAGCTCGGCCCGGTTCGCTCTTTCGCCAAGTTTCGAAAGATTCGTTCCAGCGGCGTCTGTCTGATGTCACTCGGCTGGTCAGCCGTTCCCGAACAGCATCGAGAACTTCCTGATCAAATGCGAATGACACATCAGGGTTCAAATTAAGTTCAATTTTCGTTGCAGCAATTTCAGCTGCACCCAAGGCAGAGCCATGCGCCTTTGACGTACCCCGAGCATTTGGTGCCGGCCAAGCAATGGTGGAACGCATTGCGATGAAAGTAGGACGACTAGTTTCAGTTTTCGATTTTTCTAAAGCTTCGTAAACGGCTGGCAAATCAATATTGCCATCGTCAAGACGATCTACCTGATGCGTAGCCCAACCATACGAGGCGTAACGGGCAATAACGTCTTCAGTGAAAGCGACTTCGGTATCGCCCTCGATGGAAATGTGATTGTCATCCCAAATCACGGTCAAGTTGCTGAGAGCCTGTGTGCCTGCAAGCGAGGAGGCTTCACCGGAAACACCTTCTTGAAGGTCACCATCAGAAGCGATTACCCAGATGTGGTGATCAAAGGGGCTACTACCAGCGGGTGCATCTGGATCGAATAGGCCTCG
>CANJCG010000060.1 GCA_947472655.1 Actinomycetota bacterium | reverse complement strand
GGCAGTGTTGGCTTCGAAGGTCTCGGCGCAATCTCCACCCATGAGCACGAAAGCGTTGCCTTGTGCTGCTGCACCAAGCTTGGAGAGGAGCTGATCGCATTCACCGGCAAAAACCAGCGGTGGAAGCGAACGTAACTCAGCGAGCGCTGCTTCAAGCTCAGCTGGATCTGGCCATGGCGGCTGCTGATGAGCAGGCAAATCCGGCCATTGCAACGCCGAGATGCTCTCTGAATTGGTAGCCGTCATGTAAGTAAGGGTATTGCAAGTTCGGGTTACCCCTTCTTGGGGATTACCCGAAGAAGGCTGACGCTTCGATGTAGCGCTCAATCGGCACCGTTTTGAGTACTCCGGTAGCAGCTTCTAGTGGGATACGAACGATGTCGGTGCCTTGTAGCGCCACCATCATGCCCCAATCACCGTCCTTGACCGCTTCGATGGCATTGAGGCCAAAGCGGGTAGCCAAAACTCGGTCAAAGGAGGTGGGGCTGCCGCCACGTTGCACGTGACCCAGCACGGTAGTGCGGGCTTCGTGCCCGGTGCGCGCTTCAATTTCAGTGGCAAGCCACTCGCCAATCCCCGATAACTTCACATGACCAAATGAGTCCAACGTCTGATCCTTGGTTACCAAGTTTCCGCCCTTGGGTAGCGCTCCTTCTGAGACACAAATGATCGGCGCATAGCTGGCCTTGAATCGTGATTCAACCCAACCCACAACTTCGTCTAGATCAAAAGGAACTTCTGGAATCAAAATTGCGTTGGCTCCGCCAGCCATACCTGCATGCAGGGCGATCCAGCCAGCGTGTCGTCCCATCACTTCGCAAATCAGGATGCGGTGGTGTGACTCGGCCGTGGTGTGGAGGCGATCAATCGCTTCAGTCGCGATAGTGACCGCAGTGTCAAAGCCGAAGGTGTAGTCAGTGCCGCTGAGGTCATTATCGATCGTTTTTGGTACTCCAATGACGTGCACGCCACGTTCGGTCAGTGTGGTTGCTACACCCAGTGTGTCTTCGCCACCAATGGCAATAAGTGCATCGATACCAAGCTCTTTGAGGTTGCTTTCGATGCGCTCTACGCCACCCTCAATCTTGATGGGGTTGGTGCGCGAGGATCCAAGGATCGTGCCGCCGCGAGGCAAAATTCCCCGAACCGATGCAATGTCTAACGACATCGTGACGTTTTCTAACGGACCGCGCCAGCCATCGCGGAAGCCAACAAATTCATACCCATAATCTGCAATTCCACGTCGGACTACCCCGCGAATAACTGCATTGAGACCCGGGCAGTCGCCGCCACCAGTGAGGACACCTACGCGCATTACTCTCCTTTCGCCGGCCAGGACTGACCGAGCTTTCAAGCGGCAAAGGCGAGAATGTAACCGCTGTCATAGACAAAGGTACACGATCGTTGGCGTTGTCACTCGCTGGCTAGTCCTCGCTACCAACATGAGAAATATCTGCAGGTAATCCTCGGCTAATCAGTTCTTTAGCTTTGGTGGCATAAATATCGACATATTGCTGACCTGAGAGGGTCTGGACTGCATACATGACTTCATCCGTAACCGACCGCAAGATGAATCGATCCTCTTCTTGACCGTAATATTTTGCAAAATCCATCGGCTCACCTATCCGGATTCCCACGCGGCCCAGACTTGGCTTGATCGCACCGGGAGGTTGAATCTCGAAGGTATTGATCATCGCTACCGGAATGATCACAACTTTGGACTCTAAGGCCATCCGGGCAACTCCAGTGCGGCCACGAAACAGGGTTCCGTTTGGGGATCGAGTGCCCTCCGGGTAGATACCGAGAAGTTCACCTTTGCCAAGGATGCGTTGCGCCGTGCGTAACGCCGCCTCACTGGCTCTTCCACCAGATCGATCAATGGGAACTTGCCCCACACCAGCGAAGAACCTCTTGGTCAGCCAGCCTTTGATACCTCGGCCAGTGAAGTACTCACTTTTCGCTAGAAAGGGGATGTGTCGAGGAACGACAAGAGCCAAGAAGAATGAATCCGAGAAAGAAACATGGTTGCTGACCAGAATTGCTGGCCCATCTTTGGCAATATTTTCCGATCCTTCAATCCAGGGCCGGAAAAGCACACGAAGCCATGGACCAATGATCAGGTTCTTCATCACCCAATAGAGCACGTGACCGTCTCCTTGACAACGCTACGGAACTTCAATCTTTCAGTGGCAGACTATCGCCATGGCTAACTTTGGCGGTGCGCAACGGTGAGCAACAACCCCGGCGCGCCAGATGAAGAAGAAGCCTGGCGCTCAATAGTCGCCGATCTATCCAAGGATCCAAATTTGACTCGTCACACCTTCGTTACTCCCCCCGCTCCCGTTGAAGCTGAGCCAGAGCCTGATGCCGATGACGAATTCATCACTGAGCTGTTATCTGATGAGCATGAAGAGTTTCAGGCACCGGATCCTGGCCCTCTTGAATTGCCGTCCCATCCCATCGCCAGATTTGCCTGGGCGGGCGCACTCGGCGGGCCCGTTTTGCTGATCTTGTCCAATGTCTTGGGACTAGGCAGATTCATCTCGGGAACTGCTTTAGCAGCGTCGGTTATCGGGTTTGTCACGCTCATTGCGCGGCACTCAGACGAGCGCAAAGACAATGGTGACGACGGAGCAGTTGTCTAAATCCAAACCCAACTTATCTTTGGGTGGGTCAAGATCGATCCACTCAAATTCCACCTCTTCGGTCGGGGTTAGTTCGACCGTTGACTGTTGAAAGTGATGCATCGCCTTGCACAACACACTGCGGGTGTTGCGCCGAAGAAGCGTCGATCATGATGCGTGATTCAGTTCGCTGCGCCATCAGACTCCTCCAGCTCCAACACGTAAGGAACCTTCTTGGCATGGAAATGACCGACGTTGATGCACTCAGTGCGACCAATTCGAGCTCGGCTATGCAAAGGCTGGTGCACATGACCAAAGACATGGAACCTCGGCTGCACCTTCTCAATGTATTGATTGATGGCGGCGCTACCCATCTCGAAGCGCCGCGCAACCACGTCATACGTGAGTTGAGGAAGGTCCGGTGGGATGTGGGTGAATAACACATCGACGGGACCCAACTGATCAAGCTTTTCTGCATAAGCCTCGGGCTCAAGTTCATATGGAGTACGCATTGGGCTCACTAACCCGCCGCCGATAAAGCCGATTCTTAATCCAGAAACTTCGAAAACTTCGGCATCAAGGATTCGATGGTCGGGCTTTCGATAGTCATCCCACATAGCGGGAATATCAACGTTGCCATACGTCATCAACGCTGGCTGCGGCATCGTGTTGAACATTGATTCGTACTGCAGGCGAATATGGCTTTCCATCGCGGCACGTCGATCTTGAGGACTCACCACGCCTAGTCGTGCCCAAGCTGCAGTGCTCAGTTCCCTGGCCTCTTCGAATCGTCCTGCAGTTCTGGCCTGGATATAGGCCCGAGCATGCTCTTCGCCGAAAAGTTCGGCATAAATTCCTTGGGATGGATCGTCGTAGTCCAGGTACAAAATCAAGTCGCCCAAACATACGAAAAGATCAGATCCTTTGTCCGAGTCAACGAGGGCGGCTGCTTCCCCGTGGACATCTGAAACGACATGGATGCGAATCACTAGATCAGAATGCCATGTGATGATTGCTCCGCTGGCCGCCGGATCGCGTAGGTTGGGATTTAGGCAAATTTTCATGAATCGAAGATCGAAGAATTAAAGGAGTCCGCGTGCTTCAAGAATTCACCATCGCCGCCCCGGCCGGGTCACCGAGCGCTCCGAATTTGTCATGTCATGTCATCGCAAACGCTGCGTCGCACCCTGATCAAGTGGTGTTCAAGGTACGAACTGATGGTGGTCTTCGAGATATCACTTGTGCACAATTTCATGAGGAAGTTCGCGCAGTTGCCAAAGGCCTTATGGCCTTGGGCGTTGATTTTGGTGCACGTGTTGGACTGATGTCGCGCACCCGCTACGAATGGACCCTGTTCGACTACGCCATTGGTTACGCCGGAGCGGTCAGCGTGCCTATTTATGAGACGTCATCTGCCGAGCAGGTCTCTTGGATTCTGGAAGATTCTGGATCTGTGGCTGTCATTCTTGAAAGTGAGAAGAACGCGACACTTTACGAATCAGTTTCATCTGGTTTAGCCAACGTTCAGCACGCATGGGTGATCGATGATGGCTGCGTCACCCATCTCAAAGCAGCTGGGCTTGAAATAAGTGATGAAGCACTGAACTTGCGGCAAGCACGCGCAGGCTTAACTGATGCTGCAACGATTATTTACACTTCGGGCACTACCGGAAGGCCCAAGGGTTGCGTACTTACCCATGGAAACTTCGTCACTGAGGTTGATGGCGCCCTTGATGTATTTGCAGATATTTTGCTGGCACCACACGCTTCTACTTTGTTATTCTTGCCGATAGCTCACGTGTTTGGTCGCATCATTGAGCTTGCAGTGGTGCGGGGCCGCACGCTCATGGGCTACTGCTCAGATACCAAAACCTTGGTCCCAGAGCTACAGGAGTTCCAACCAACCTTCATTCTCGCTGTTCCTCGAGTCTTCGAAAAGGTCTACAACTCTGCTCAGCAAAGTGCAACCGCTGGTGGCAAAGCCAAGATTTTTGATGCGGCGGTGGCAACAGCAGTTGCCTATAGCAATGCATTGGAATCAGGTTCACCGCATGTTGGCCTGCGTATCAAGCATCACGTCTTTGAGCTGTTGGTGTACAAGAAGATTCGCGCAGCAATGGGCGGAAAAGTGCAATACGCAATCTCCGGTGGAGCGCCGCTTGGAGTCCGACTTGGTCATTTCTTTCGAGGCATCGGTGTGGAAGTTTTTGAAGGTTACGGACTCACTGAAACGGCATCCGCAATAACTGCGACCCACCCAGGAGCCGTGAAAATCGGCACTGTTGGGCGGCCAATGCCGGCAACCACAATTCTCATCGCGGAAGACGGCGAGATTCTGGCCAAAGGCCCTCAGATCTTTACCAGTTACCTCAATAATGAACGAGCAACTGAAGACTGCTTTACCTCTGATGGTTGGTTTCACACGGGTGATATCGGCGCTCTCGATGATGACGGCTTCTTGTCTATCACCGGCAGGAAAAAGGAAATCATCGTCACGGCCGGTGGAAAAAACGTGGCTCCTGCCGTTCTCGAAGATCGTATCCGTGCCAACTGGTTGGTCTCTAACTGTCTTGTCGTAGGTGAAGCCAAGCCATACATCGCAGCAATCATCACCTTGGACGAAGAAGCCTTTCCAGCGTGGTTAGCGCTTGCAGAAAAGCCGGCAGGTGGCACCATGGCCCAATACGTCAATGACCCAACACTGCATCTGGCGATTCAGCATGCTGTTGATGAAGCAAACGCTGCTGTGTCAAACGCAGAAGCCATTAAGAAATTTATCATCCTGGACCATGACTGGACCGAAATCGATGGTCATCTCACCCCATCGCTAAAACTGAAGCGGTCAGTAGTTCAGAGTAGCTATCACGACGAAATTGAAGGTCTATACGCGAATTAAAGAACTCGCCCAATTCCAGTGAAGTAGGTGCGATACCAGGGCGCAAGTACGGACGTGACTTCAACACCATCGCGAGGGTTTGCTGCGTGCACCATCTTGCCGCCACCGATGTACATACCCACATGGTGCACACTGCCACCAAAGTAGAAGACAAGATCACCTGGTTTAGCTTGGCTCAATGGGATCTTGCGGGACTTGCTGTACTGCGAGTAGCTGTAGTGCGGAAGTGACACTCCGCCTTGACGCCAGGCAGTCATCGTCAAGCCGGAACAGTCAAATGTGCTTGGTCCAGCAGATGCAGCAATGTATCGATTACCCACCTTTGAAAGTGCGTATCGAACAGCCTGTGCTGCGCGTGGACTCACGCCAGGGATTGGGCGGTTTGAAATCTGCTTCTTAGCTTTTTTTGCTGCTGCCATCGAAGCTTTTTTAGCCTTTGCCGCGATAGCTGCCAACCTGCGTCGTTCTTCTACTTGTAGGCCAGCAAGGACTGCGCTGGCTGCCCTTAACTGCTGATCGGCTTCGCGCTTAGATCCAGCCATTTCATTACGCACACCTTTAGCGATGGTTTCTTTCGCAGCCATCTCAGCTTGGGTCTGCGCTAAACGTAAGCGAGCAGTTTGCGTGCGCCGAATAGAGGCAGTCTGGGCCTTTGCTACTTGGTCAACCGCTGCTGCTTGCGAAAGGAACTGGCTTGGATCATCAGCAAGCAAAATCTGAAGTGAACTATCCATCCCTCCACCGATATAGGTGGCGCGGGCCAAGTTATCGACAGCACCTCTGACGGTATTGAGTTCAGTCTGTTGCCGGCGAGCTTTGGATCGTAGGACCACGATTGCTGACTCAACATCGCTTAGACGACCTTGGGCCTGGTTATAACGCTCAGTTGCTGCCTCGGCTTTGGCCTGCAGGTCCATCACCTGATTGCGAACGGCGGCGAGCTTTCCGGGATCAGCCGAAGCTGGACCCGTTGAAAGTGTGAGAAGACTGCCCAGGGCTAGACCCGTGCCTAGAACGGCGGCGATACCGCGATGACGTCGCCGGGCCAAGGGGCACATCCTTTCTCCGTGGCTCATCGACCAGGAAGTCTTCGATGCTTGTCCGATTTAGACGCATCTCACCAACCGACCGTTCCGAGGCTCTTTTTCAGGATTTCCCCTAATAAAGAACACCTGACGGTAACACGGCGGGCTATCCAGCACGTCTTTTCGTACCTGGATTTGGGGTCACAACCCCGCCGGTTATGAGGCGAAGAGGCGGAATCAGCCCACCTTGGGCTAATACAGCCATAGCCTCCACGTGCTCATCTGCAATCACTGCGAAGGAGGAGCCAGCGGAGCCAAATGATTCTGGTAGCCCCAGAAGGACCGAAACCACGCAATCTCCGCAAGCGCGTGGAGCTGCCGTGCATTGCTCACAATCAATATTCATACCTAAAAGGTAGAAACAGGGTCTGACATTGCCCAACAAATCTCTTTATCGGGACCCCCTAGCGTGAGTTCAACCCCGCCGTCTTAGGGACCTTCGCTGACTGGACCACCGAATTCTGGACGCGCGACGATTTCAACGCCATCACTGGCATTGCACCAACGGCACTGGATCCTTTCAACTTCTTCACTCAAGACTTCACGCTCTTCGACCGCCGGTACGCCAGCCATGTCTAGATGCCAGAACTCCTGAACGCGAGATGAGCGCACCACAGTGAAACGGGTGAGGTTGCCACAATGAGCACAGCGGAAGCGGGACTTGTCGTCAGGAAGAGTGTTTGCCACGTATGGAATTCTAACGGTCTTTTTTGGGATGGCTACCTCGCAGTGTCATAGGCGAGACGTAATGTGCATTACATGTATCAGCAGTTGGCCACCGAAGACCTCGGGCAGCCGCTCAGCCAGATCACTTTCGTCATCGTCGATCTTGAGACAACCGGCGGTAGCCCCGCATCGGCAGGGATTACCGAGATTGGTGCAGTCAAGGTGCGCGGAGGCGAAGTACTCGGCGAATTCGCCACCCTCATTAATCCGCAGGTTGATATTCCACCGTTTATTGCGGCGCTCACCGGCATAACTAACGCGCTTGTCGCTCAATCCCCTACGTTGCGCGGGGTGATGCCTTCACTTCTAGAATTCATCGGCGATGCCGTAGTAGTGGCCCATAACGCTCCGTTTGATATCGGATTCCTAACTCATGCTTGCCGTGCGCAAGGAATTGCCTGGCCTAAACCGGCAGTAGTCGATACTGCTCGGCTTGCCAGAGTCACTCTGAGTCGCGATGAAGTGACGAACTGCAAACTTGGAACACTTGCCACGTTTTTTCACTCGCCAACCACGCCAACCCATCGCGCACTAGATGACGCACGAGCAACAGTTGACGTTCTGCACGGACTGATCGAACGCGTGGCCAATCTTGGTGTCGTCACCATCGAAGATTTACAGGCCTTCACTTCGCGAGTGAGTCCACAACAACGCGAAAAGCGCCATTTAGCTACGGGTTTACCTAATAGCCCAGGCGTGTATATCTTCCGAGACTCCCAAGGTGCTGCCCTGTATGTTGGCACCTCGAAAAATATCAACACCCGAGTTCGTAGCTACTTCACGGCATCAGAGACTCGCCGCCGCATGAGTGAGATGGTCTCAATTGCTACTGAAGTCACACCTATCGTCTGTGCGAGTGTGTTAGAAGCGCGTATTCGCGAGTTGCGCCTGATCACTAGCGAACAGCCTCGATACAACATTCGCTCAAAAAAACCAGCGAAACAATCGTGGATAACTTTTACAGATGAAGCAGTCCCCCGCCTGACCACAACTCGCACTCCCCAAACTGATGAAATGCCAGCTTTCGGTCCCTTCGCCGGACGAGCGTTGACAAAGGAAGCCATAGAGACGTTGGCCTGGGTCTTCAATTTGCGTACATGCACCACAAAATTTCGCAAGATTCCCATTTTAAATGACAAGGCAACTCACGGATGTGCAAGATTCGATTTTGGCAGGTGTGCGGCTCCTTGCCTGGGTAGCTATAACGAACACGACGTGATCGTTGAGCGAGCGACGCAAGCGATGCGCGGAGACTTTCGCGAAATCACTTTGGCTATCACTGAACATCTACAAGAATTGAGCGCCCAAGCTCGCTACGAAGATGCTGCTCTCTGGCGAGATCGTCTCACCATGCTCACGCAATCGAGCGTCCGTTCACACCGCCTCGCAAACCTCTTCGAAATCAACGAACTTATTGCAGCACAAGCGAATTCTTCAGGTGGCTGGGAAATCCACATTATTCGAAATGGTCGTTTAGCTGGAGCCGGTATTGCTGAACCCGGGGTTGACCCACTGCCGATCATTGAAGCCCTTGTCGCTACAGCCGACCACAGCACACAAGATGTCTTGACTGAAGAGACGCTGGCTATTTCCAATTGGCTTGATCAACCCGGAGTGCGACTTGTTCGAACAACTTCGCCTCTGTCAATGCCAACGCATTGTGGCGGTCATCTCGTTGAACAACTCACCACCGCCCGCAAGGCCGCACACTTCGCTGTCATGCAAGTCGATGCCAGTGGCCCAAGCATGCGACCAGTTGGTCCAGGTCGCCGTGCGGTCACTCGCATACAGGTTTAATTCGAAGTCGATATTTCTTTGGTTTTTGCAATCCACCTCTGCAAAAGATCGCCAGCGTCTCCGGATTTCAGTGCGGCCTGCGCACGAGGTAGTTGAGCTGCGATCCGATCATGCAGATTTCCAGTTAACCCGTCACCGCCCAGTGCCGCATAGGCCACTAGTGCTGCAGCGGCATTGAGTGCGATCGCGTCTCTAATGGCGTGGATACGACTTGCATCCTGAGCTTCAACTTGCTCAAGTCCCACGACGGCACGAAGTAACTGTGCATTGCGCACTCGGTCACCCCCAACAAGCAAGCCAGGGTCAATCGCATCAAGACCTAGCTGCTTGGGATCCAGTGTGCTGGGCACAACCGAATCTCCCGTGACATCCCAAATCGAAGTGGTTGTCGTAGTTGAAATTTCATCAAGGCCATCATCACCTCGCACAACGAGTGCACGAATTCCGCGAGCGGCGAGAACCTCAGCAATGATCGGAGCTAGCGTGGCATCTGCAACACCCAGCAACATCGCTG
>CANJCG010000059.1 GCA_947472655.1 Actinomycetota bacterium | reverse complement strand
TCGGAGTTTAAGATCTAGCGCACCCAGCGGCTCATCTAGCAGGAGCACATCAGGCTGATTGATCAGTGCGCGAGCCACAGCGACTCGCTGCTGTTGACCACCTGAAAGTTGGCTTGGCTTGCGTCTGGCTAGTGCCGATAACTCGACAAGGTCGAGCATCCGCTTTACCTGTAAATCAACATCTTTGATTCCACGACGACGTAAACCAAAAGCCACGTTTTCGTAGATATCTAAATGCGGAAAAAGTGCGTAGGACTGAAAGACCGTGTTGACCGGCCGTTGGAAAGCACGCAATTGCGTAATGTCTTTCTCACCGATAAAAATCTGCCCAGCCGAGGGATCTTCTAACCCCGCGACCATCCGTAACGTTGTGGTTTTCCCACAACCCGAGGCTCCAAGTAACGCGAAGAAGGAACCCGCTGGAATCGTAATCGAAATACCATCAACGGCGGTTGAATCACCAAACTGTTTGGTGAGACTAACGAGACGTAAGTCTTCAACTTCACGTGAGACCCCAACGGGCATCTCTAGTTACCAATCGCCTTCTGGAATTCACGCTGGTACTTCAGATCTTGCTCTTGGGTAAGAGTCATGAAGACATAAGTCTTTTCGAGCGTCTGAGAGGTTGGGAAGATCCACTCGTTATCTACCAACGACGGATCAATTTTCTTCATCGCTTCCTGAGCGCCCTTGACCGGCGAGATGTACTGCACATAAGCAGAGATCTCGGCTGCAATCTCGGGATCATAATAATAATTCATGATGAGTTCTGCGTTCTTCTTATGTGCAGCAAGAGCTGGGATCAGCATGTTGTCTGTCCATAGTGTTCCGCCAGTTTCAGGTAAGGCGATCCCGAACCTATTGCCGAGCTGAATGACATCTCCCGACCATCCAATGACGGCTACGACGTTTCCGCTTTCCATATCACTCATGTAGCTGTTGCCTTCAACGCTACGGATTTGCCCATTGTCGATTTGAGTCCGGAGCGCATCGATTGCCTGCATGAATTGTTCTTCAGTGAAGTTCGAAGGGTCATTACCCTGCCAAGCCATAAGAATGCCCATCGTGTCGCGCATTTCAGAGAGAACTGTTACCCGACCCTTGAGCTTGGGATTAAACAACTGATCAACAGAAGTCAAAGTGTCGGTTCCGATAAGACTTTTGAGTCTTGATTTATTCCATCCGAACAACCCGAAACCAGATTGCCAAGGAAGTGAATATTCGCGCCCTGGGTCAAAGGAAACGTTTTGCAATTTGTCGATCACATTTGCCGAGGCATTAGGCATAATCGACTTATCGAGTTTTTGCGCGTATCCACTTTCAATCCACAACGCTGCCATCCAGTCGGTGAGCACCACAAGATCACGATCTATTGATTGGCCTTGTTCTAGTTGGGTGCGCACCTTGGCAAAGAACTCATTGTTGTCGTTGATGTCTTCGGTATATGACACATCGATTCCCGATTGCTTCACAAAAGCATCGAGGGAAGGACGGGCGCCAGTCTTGTCATTTGTATCCATGTAGCCAGGCCAGTTAGACCACATCAGTGTCTTCTCAGAATCCGAAAGATCTTGCGTGGTTGCTACCGGTGACGCGGTTGAAGAGCCCGAATCTCCACTAGCCCCACAAGCTGCGGCAACAGCAGCTACGCCACCGATTCCAGCAGCTTGCAAGATACGACGACGGGAAAGTGACGAACGCATGAATGCGACCGTTTCACGAGCGACCGAATCACGATTCTCTGGCAACTGACTCCTCCTATGTGTGGACTCTTCCAACAACCGGCAGACAATAAGGCATAACTTACTGCCCTACCTACCTGAATACGCCTCGACTAGCCCCTATGGGTGTCGCGGGCTTGCATCAGAGTTCAAGGCTAGCCATCACATGCTTAATTCGGGTGTAATCCTCAAAGCCATACATGGACAAATCCTTGCCGTATCCCGAGTGTTTAAACCCTCCATGGGGCATTTCCGCCACAATCGGAATATGGGTGTTGATCCATACAGTGCCCGCATCGATGCACTTTGACATCCGCAGGGCTCGCCCCACGTTCGCCGTCCAAACGCTTGATGCCAATCCATAATCAACCCCGTTGGCCTTCTCCAAGGCATCGGTCTCATCAGTGAACCGCTGAATGGTGATCACTGGTCCAAAGATCTCGTGTTGGATCATCTCGTCATTTTGCTCGAGATTGGCAACCACTGTCGGTTCAATGAAATAGCCGCGCGCACCTTGACGTATCCCACCTGCAACGATTTCTGCGTGCTTTGGTGCTCGATCCAGGAATCCAAGAACGCGTTCGAGTTGTCCTGCATTATTTACTGGTGGCACAAAACCTTCGCCCGCCGGTCCATCCGCAAAAGTGGTGACTGTTGCCCGCGCTTGATCGATCATGGCTGCAACGAATTGGTCATAGACCTTGGCATGGACCAACATGCGTGTTGCAGCGGTGCAATCTTGTCCGGCATTGAAATATCCAGCTACTGCCAGCCATTGCGCTGCAGCATTGATGTCTGCATCGTCAAAAATCACAACTGGCGCTTTGCCCCCAAGCTCAAGGTGGCTTCGCTTGAGATCACGAGCGGCAGATTCTGCGACGTTTATTCCTGCGCGCACGGAACCTGTGATTGAGACCATACGAGGAATCGGGTGCTCCACAACAGCTCGACCGGTTTCTCTGTCTCCGCAAATAACATTGAACACGCCAGGAGGTAGGGCTCCAGATTCTGCGATCAACTCTGCAATCCGAATAGTTGTCACGGGAGTCGTGTCACTGGGTTTGAGCACGACAGTGTTTCCGGCGGCAATAGCCGGCGCAAATTTCCAGACAGCCATCATCATTGGATAGTTCCAAGGAGTGACCTGGCCGATAACCCCTATCGGCTCCCGGCGAATGAAAGAGGTGAAGCCCTCCATGTATTCACCTGCCGACTTGCCCTCAAGAATGCGGGCTGCGCCAGCAAAAAAACGAATCTGATCAAGCATCGGTGGAAGCTCTTCAGCAGCCGTGACAGCTAAAGGTTTACCTGTGTTTTCACTTTCGAGTGCAATGAGTTCTTCGCCATGCGCTTCAAGTACATCAGCAATCTTCAAGAGCGCTGCTTGGCGAGCGCTAGGTGTCACGTCGCGCCATAAGGGAAATGCGGTAGCAGCTGCCTGGTAGGCCCTATCGACGTCTTGATCACTTGTCACGGGAGCCAGAGCAAAGATTTCTCCGGTAGTTGGGTTGATCAGCTCAGATACTTGCGCCGAAGCTGCCTGCACTGATTCGCCATTAACTACGTTACGAAGTACCCGCTGAGTCATCATTTCTCCTGTCTGACCGCTATCTTATTAAAATATCGAATATCAGCATCAATCTGTCTAATTTTCAACGTATTTCGTAGGTAAATGGTCAATCTTCTACGAATTCGCTTGCAAAAGGGCCCTTTACCCCACACCATAGACATATGGCACGCAAAGAAGCTGCAGTCGTTGTCGATGACGTCTCTCGTTCGATTATTGAGCAACTTCAAGAAGATGGCCGTCGTCCATATGCGACCATCGGCAAAGCCGTGGGTTTATCTGAAGCTGCGGTCCGCCAGCGCGTACAACGCCTGACCGAAGCTGGGGTCATGCAAATCGTGGCGGTGACTGATCCGGCTTCTCTTGGTTTTTCTCGGTCAGCAATGGTGGGGATAAAAGTTGACGGTGATCTCGAGCGCGTGGCAGATCTTCTAGAAGAAATTCCTGAGATCGACTATCTCGTTATTTCAGCGGGATCATTTGACTTACTCGCTGAACTCGTCGTAACCGACGATGCTGAATTGCTCGACATTATTAATGGTCGCATTCGCGCCATCGCAGGCGTGAAAACTACCGAAACCTTTGTTTATCTCAAGTTACGCAAACAGATCTACACCTGGGGAACCCGATGAGCACAACAAGTAGTGAACGTAGTTACGGCGATAGGGCTAAAGACCACCTATGGATGCACTTCACTCGCCATGGCTCCTACTACGAGGGTGAGTCTCTTCCTGTCATCGTCAAAGGTGACGGCTGCTACTTCTGGGATGAGCACGGCAAACGCTACCTCGACGGAATTTCGAGTCTCTTCAACGTTCAAGTAGGTCACGGACGAACAGAATTGGCAGAAGCCGCTGCCAAGCAAGCCGCTGAACTCGCATTCTTTCCAATCTGGGGCCTTGCTCATCCGCGCGCGATTGAACTTGCAGAGCGTGTTGCGGGGATCGCACCTGGCGACCTAAACCGTGTTTTTTTCACTGCGAGTGGCGGTGAAGCAGTGGAGTCAGCTTGGAAATTGGCCAAGCAGTATTACAAACTCACGGGCAAGCCCACGAAGCACAAGGTCATCAGCCGAGATGTCGCGTACCACGGAACTCCACAGGGGGCACTTTCACTCACAGGTATATCGGTGGCAAAGATCCCCTTTGAGCCTTTGGTCCCTGGATCGATTCGGGTTCCCAACACTAATTTTTATCGCGCTCCCGAACACTTGAGAGATGACCTCTACGCCTTTGGTCAGTACGCCGCAAACCGCATCGCTGAAGCAATCGAGTTCGAAGGTCCAGACAGCGTCGCCGCAGTGATTCTCGAGCCAGTGCAAAACTCCGGTGGCTGCTTTACTCCACCCCCGGGATACTTGGAGCGAGTCCGTGAAATTTGCGATCAGTATGACGTCCTGCTTATTGCAGACGAAACGATCACCTCATTTGGTCGTGTTGGTGAATATTTCGCGATGCAAAGATACGGAGTTACACCTGACATCATCACCTGCGCGAAAGGGCTCACATCCGGCTATTCACCATTAGGCGCGATGATTGCAAGTGAGCGTCTGTTCGAGCCCTTTAAGCACGGGACTAATACTTTCTTGCACGGATTCACGTGGGGTGGACATCCCGTATCGTCAGCTGTCGCACTTGCAAATCTAGATATCTTCGAACGCGAAGGCTTAAATCAACGAGTGCGGGACAACGAGGAACTCTTCCTCAAACATCTTAATCAGCTTCGCGACCTTCCGATCGTCGGTGACGTACGCGGTGCTGGCTACTTCTATGGCATCGAGTTAGTTAAAGACAAAGAGACGAGGGAAACCTTCAGCGACGAAGAGTCCGAGCGGCTGATCCGTGGTTTCATCTCCAAGGCGATGTTCGCCAACGGCTTGTATTGTCGATCAGATGACCGAGGCGACCCGGTTGTTCAGGTTGCTCCCCCACTCATTGCAGGGGAAGACCAATTCGAAGAGATGACTCAGATCTTGCGCAGTGTGCTTACCGAAGCTTGGGGAATCATTTAGTTACCCACCTTGCTTACCCATCAGCAAAGGTGCAATGTCGTCGAGTACACGAATGTCTTCGATTGTGCTCGGCACAGCTTCGGGTCGACCATCAGCGATGCCACGCATAGTGCGGCGTAAAATTTTGCCCGATCGCGTCTTCGGTAAACCTTGAACAATCACGACCTCTTTAAGCGCGGCCACCGCCCCGATCTCATCGCGAATTGATGTAACGATCTCTTTTTCAAGAATCGTTGGATCGATTTCTGCGCCAGCCTTCAGCACGACGAAGGCACGTGGGATCTGACCCTTGAGCTGGTCCTGCACACCAATAACTGCACACTCGGCGACGAGTGGGTGTGAAGCCACGATGGCTTCCATCGACCCAGTTGAGAGTCGATGCCCAGCAACGTTGATGACATCGTCATTACGCCCCAAGACATACACATAACCATCTTCGTCGATGAGTCCCCCATCTCCGGTCGTGTAATACCCGTCAAACGTTGTTAAGTAAGAATCGATGTAGCGCTGATCATCACCCCATAAAGTTGGCAGAGTCCCTGGCGGCATTGGAAGTTTGATGACGATCGAACCCTCGACTCCGGCCGGAACTTGATTTCCTTCACCATCGACAACCTGAACGTCATAGCCCGGCACCGGAACACTCGGTGATCCAGCCTTTATTGTCATCGGCTCTAGCCCCCGAAGATTTGCAGTAATTGGCCAACCCGTTTCGGTCTGCCACCAGTTATCGACCACCGGGACCTGCAAATGGTCAGTAGCCCAATGGTAGGTATCGGGATCTAGCCTTTCGCCTGCTTGAAACAAAGTACGCAAGGAACTGATGTCGTATTGCGCAAGCAACTTGGCTTCTGGGTCTGCACGTTTGATCGCGCGTATCGCAGTGGGTGCACAAAAAAGTGCATTGACTTTATAGTCTTCAATAACGCGCCAGAATGCGCCCGCATCTGGTGTGCCAACTGGCTTTCCTTCATACATGACGGTAGTTGCTCCGCTGATGAGTGGCGCATAAACAATGTAAGAGTGGCCAACGACCCAGCCCACATCCGATGCTGCCCAAAAAACATCACCTGGACCAATGTCGTACACATTTCCCAGCGACCAAGCCATCGAAACAGCGTGACCACCGTTATCGCGAACCACGCCTTTTGGTTTACCCGTAGTTCCAGAGGTGTACAAAATATAGAGTGCATCGGTAGCCGCGACAGGTACACATTCATGAGCGACTGCCGTCTCCATCAACGTTGCCCAGTCGTGGTCGCCCGATCCCAATTCGGCAGTAGCTTCCGGGCGTTGAAAAATAACCGTCGCCGATGGTTTGTGTGAACTGAGTTTGCAGGCCTCATCGATAAGCGGTTTGTACGCGATGGTTCGACTTGGCTCGATCCCACATGAAGCTGACACAATCACTTTTGGGGAAGCATCATCTATACGAGCAGCAAGCTCTGCCGGCGCAAATCCGCCAAAGACCACAGAATGGACTGCACCAAGTCGCGCGGTTGCCAACATTGCGACGATCGCTTCCGGAATCATCGGCATGTAAATAACAACGCGATCCCCTCGCGTCACCCCAAGACCTGTAAGAACACCTGCGAATCGGCTCACCTGGTCAAGTAGCTGTGAATAGGAAACAATTTGCTTTGAGCCAGTCACTGGACTGTCGTAAATAATCGCTGAGCGATCACCATGCCCTGCCATCACATGTCGATCTACTGCGTTGTAACACGTGTTGAGTTCGCCATCAGGAAACCACCGATAAAAGGGCGGATTTGAACTATCGAGTGCCCGCGTGGGAAAGGCGTTCCATGAAATACCTCGGGCCGCTGACAACCAGAAGTATTCAGGATCGGTTGCCGCTAACCGATATGCCGCATCGTAAGAGCCCATTCCCAAACTCTAGACGTCGGTCACGAGTGGATCGCCGCTGCTGTCCTTGGCCCTTGCTGCCTTGGCCGCGGATGACTTTTGGGCCGCAGAACTGATAACACGAACTAGAGCTGCGATGAAAACGATGTCAATGGCCATCTGGAGCATGCACACAAGCCGGGCGCCATCACTCACAGGGGTGATGTCACCAAACCCGACTGTTGCCAGAACCGTCAGCGCAAAATAGAAAGCAGTGAAATGACTCAGAGGCTCAGTGAAAGAACTTGGATCACCTGCAGACATCATCACGTACATCGATGCGAAGAATGCTAAAAACATTGTGGCGATAAGGATCATTGCCTCAAGGGAAGTCACTGCCGGAAAACGCGAGTTTTCAATCCTTCGCATTTGTCGGCGAAACAGAATTGTATAGACACCAAAGGCCACCACGACGATTGATATCGGTCGCCACAAGGACGCGTCAGGATTTTGGGGCACCAAACTCAATGCCCAAAAGATTGCTAGAAAACCAAGCAGAGTCCTAAGGATCGAACCGGCTAAAACTTTGAAGAGCGCGGTCTTGGGGAGTTCCGTCAATGACGATGTTGTTACCATGGGCTTAGTCTGGCAGAACCTATGACTCGTTAGCTGTAGCCGCGAGTTGTCCGCAAGCCCCATCAATTTCGCGTCCACGAGTATCACGCACGGTGACTTGAACTCCACGGTTACGAAGAATGCGAACAAAAGCTGCCTCATCACGGGGCAGTGACGCAGTCCACTTCGAGCCCGGAGTTGGGTTCAACGGGATGAGGTTGACATGCACCAACTCGCCTTCGAGGAGACGCGCAAGTAGTTCTGCTCTGAAGGGTTGATCATTAACACCCTTGATGAGCGCATACTCAATACTCACGCGGCGATGAGTCTTATCGGCGTAGGCCCAAGCAGCATCCAAAACTTCACGAACTGGATAGCGAGTGTTAAGCGGCACTAAGGTGTCGCGCAACTCATCGTCTGGTGCATGGAGTGAAAGCGCGAGCGTCACAGGAAGCCCCTCGTTAGCCAGTTCGAGCATGCGAGGCACCAAACCAACAGTTGACACCGTTATTCCCCTGGCCCCAATCCCCATTCCTGCTGGTGCTGGATCATTAATTCGATGTAGCGCATCGATCACCGACTTGTAATTAGCTAGCGGCTCACCCATGCCCATAAAGACAATATTGGACACGCGGCCCGGGCCACCCGCAATTTCATCGCGTTCAAGTGCGCGTGCACCAGCAAGTACCTGTTCAACAATTTCAGCCGTCGAAAGGTTACGCTGCAAACCGCCTTGCCCTGTTGCGCAAAATGGGCAATTCATTCCACATCCAGCCTGGCTTGAGATACACATCGTCACGCGATCCGGGTAGCGCATCAACACACTTTCGATCATCGCACCGTCGTGAAGACGCCAGACACTCTTCACCGTTTGTCCCTCATCACAAGAGATCACTTTCACAGGAGTGAGCAGCGTGGGTAACAGGGCTTCTTTAATTTTCGCGCGCGCATCAAGGGAGACGTCAGTCCAGGTTTCTGGATCATCCGATAGTCGATTGAGCCACTGACGCGAAACCTGATCGGCGCGGTAAGCGGGCAGACCAAGCTCGACTACTGCCGCGCGACGCTGAGCCGCATCAAGATCCATCAGATGCTTTGCTGGTTTACCTCGGCGAGGAGCTTCGAATACGAGTTCGCCGGGAAGTGGTGGGGTTGTCATACCGATCCTAAAAAGAGAGTGAAGAGTGCCCACGAGGTGAAGGCATTCGGAATAAGGGAGTCCAGGCGATCCATAACTCCGCCGTGTCCAGGTAATAACCGGCCCATGTCTTTGAGCCCAAGATCGCGTTTGACTGCAGATTCTGCAAAATCACCCGCAGTTGCCGTAATTGTCATGACAACGCCTGCGATCACGCCTTGCCACCATGATGCGTCCAATAGCCAAACGAATCCAGCAATACCTAACAGAATCTGCAAGACCAGCGACCCGACAAAACCTTCCCATGACTTCTTTGGACTTATGGAAGGTGCGATGGGATGTTTGCCAAAGAAGACCCCTGCTGCATATCCCCCAACGTCATTACCGACGGTGAGTGCGACAAACACCAAAATACGTAATGGTCCATTGTCTGCTGACAAGGTGAGGAGCAGAAAACTTGCCATAAATGGCACGTAGGCCACTACAAACAAGCTCGCCGCCACATCCTTGACGTAGCCCTCGCTGCCACGCACCAAGCGCACAAAAATCACGGCTAACACGCTGATACCCATAACGATCAGCTGCGCGCTCACGCCAAACCAGAATGCCGCCAGTGGCATTATCGCGGCAGCGAGTGCAACGGTAACGCGCTCGAGATGAATTCCAGCTTGTTTGAAGGCGTTGCTAAATTCCAGTACAGCAATGACCATGGCTATTGAAACCAGTAGGCCAAATGTCCACCGATACGTGAACAACGTGATCAGACAGAGCGCAAGAAGTCCAACCCCGGTAGCAATAGCGGCAGGCAAGTTACGCCCAGCCTGCGGTTTGCGGGCTGCAGCCGACGAACCGACCGGGTCAGACACAGCTAAACCTCGAGCAGTTCTGCTTCTTTATGCTTCAAGACATCGT
>CANJCG010000058.1 GCA_947472655.1 Actinomycetota bacterium | reverse complement strand
GCAAGTGCGTCAGCGACCGTTTCATCCGGGGACATCACCACGGGCTCAGTTGTCATCATGCCACCGGCACTGAAGTCGTCATATGAGAGCAATCGACGGATCTCTTCAGCTTCTTCGGGCTCCATGCGTTGCAGCAAGTCGGCCGCCCGCTCGGGTGGAAGTTCAGAGATGAGGTCGGCAGCGTCGTCAGGATCCATCTCTTCCAAGACGTCTGCGGCGCGTTCCACTTCAAGTAACTGCACAATTTCAACACGGTCATCTTCGGGCAGCTCTTCGAGCACATCGGCGAGACGATCATCGTTGAGTTGACGCGCAATTTCCATCTGACGTTTGATCGGAAGCTCTTGTATCAATGCAGCAATGTCAGCTGGGCGAAGTTTATCAATCGATTCGATCATTGAGGTCGCATCTTGATCTGCGGTGCTTGGCAGCGTCAGCCCGTGCACTTCGTCCCAATCAACGACGAATCGCTCGCCGCGACGTCGAAAACCACCACTACCTTTTTGAATAAAGAGTTGCGTGACGATCCAGTCTTGGGTGCGATCACGTTCAACACCGACATCGATCACAGAAACCCGTTCGCCTGTGTCCAGAAGGTCAACAGTGCGATCCAAAAGTTCAGCAGTTAACAGAGTTTCGTTTGGTCGCTTAGCAAAGCGGCGCAAGTTCACAACACCGGTCACAATAATTTGGTTGGCATCGATCGAGGTGACCTTGGACATGGGCACGAAGATGCGCCGGCGGGCCTGAACTTCCACGACAAGCCCGGTCAGACGGGGGTTGGAACTGCGCAGCACGATGATGCTGTCGCGGACTTTGCCAAGCTGCTCACCGTTGGGATCAAAGACACGCACTCCGGCGAGGCGGGCAAGAAATACCCGTGAGGCGCTTGTGGTCATTGTGAAAGGTTACCGCCGTAATCCTCATGAACGCGCCACGTGTCTCGTGGCACGAGGAACTACTGCAGTTCAGCCCACACCACCAGGGTGCTGGCCGTTGCTCCCCAGCCCCAGGAGGTGCTGAGTCGGTCAACCAGTCTCAGCCCTTGGCGCCCATGAGCTTGGCGAGACATCCAAGGAAAGCTCGTTGGTGTCCGAAGATATTGCTGCACGCTCAATCGAACAGTTTCACCCGTGCGCAGAATCGATACCTGGGCTGGGGCTTGACCATGGGTAATTGCGTTAGCGGCTAGTTCACTCACCACGATCAAGAGTTCGTCAGCGAGGTGGGGGATTGATACTGCCCAGATTTCCACGCTGGAGCGCAGAGCCTGTAGCTCTTCTACGCTGCCATCAAGTGAAAATGCGAACCGCATGGTCACTAAGGGTAGGCGTTAATCGGGCACAATGCAGGGATGGTCCATGTTCTCGCTTTCGCATAACTATCGCGCACTTGCGCGAGCAATAGTTGCGTTGTGACTATTCAGCAGTAGGCGCTGCTGGTTTGCCACTGCGCGTTCGGCGACGCTCGCGAGCTTTTTCCGTCTTCATCGCAACTTCATCGCCCTGTGATGCTTCACTTCTTTGCTTTGTGGCTTCGGACTTCTCAGCACGTGGCTTGTCTGTTCGTGCTTTGTCATTGCGTGGCTTATCGGCCTGCGGCTTGTCTGCGCGAGGGCGGTCGTTGCGTGAACGATCATTGCGCGACTTATCTCCACGAGGCTTTCCATGATCCCTGTCATTGCGACCTTCTGGCTTTTTCTTGCCAGTTTCGCCAAGGTCTTCAAGGTTTTCAGCAGTTAAGCCTTCACGAGTTTGGCCAGCCTTAGGCAAGTAGCCAGTGGTGCCAGCCGGAATCTGTAGGCCCGTATAAAGGTGATCACTTGTTGAGTACGTTTCAATCGGATCCTTGAACGGAAGCTTCAAGGCGCGATCGATCATCTGCCAACGTGCAATGTCTTCCCAGTCAACAAGAGTGACAGCAACGCCAGAGTTGCCTGCACGGCCTGTGCGACCAATACGGTGCACATACGTCTTTTCGTCATCAGGGCATTCGAAGTTAATAACGTGAGTCACGTTGTCAACGTCAATGCCGCGAGCAGCAACATCGGTACAGACCAAGATGTCGACTTTTCCATTGCGAAAAGCGCGAAGTGCTTGCTCGCGTGCGCCTTGGCCCAAGTCACCATGAACAGATCCAACGGCGAAGCCACGCTCGGTGAGATCGTCAGCAATTTTTTGCGCCTTGCGCTTGGTGCGGGTGAAGATCATCGCGAGTTGGCGACTTTCGGCCTGCAGAACGCGAGCCACTACTTCGATCTTGTCGAGTGGGTGAGCGCGCCACACATGCTGCTCAATTGCATCAACAGTTTCGTTGTCGCTGCCTGGCTCGCTTGCACGAATATGCGTTGGCGTAGTCATGTAGCGGCGAGCCAAGTTCACAATCTGGCCTGGCATCGTTGCTGAGAACAGCATGGTTTGGCGCTTGGCAGGAACTGCCGAAACGATGCGCTCAACATCAGGCAAGAAACCCATGTCGAGCATTTCGTCTGCTTCGTCAAGCACAAGTGTGCGAATGCCACTGAGATCAAGATCGCGGCGGTTCGATAAGTCGATGATTCGACCCGGGGTTCCAACGACCACGTCGACGCCGTTCTTCAGGGCTTCAATCTGTGGTTCGTAGGCCCGGCCACCGTAGACGGCAAGCACCTTGACACCACGAAGACGGCCAGCGCGCTCGAGGTCGGTAGCAACTTGCAAGCCGAGTTCACGAGTTGGGCAAATCACGATGGCTTGTGGCTTATCGCGATTACCTTCAAGATCAATGCGTTGAAGAAGAGGAATACCAAAACCCAGCGTCTTGCCGGTACCAGTCTTGGCTTGGCCAATGATGTCGCGACCTTCGAGAGCCATCGAAAGACACATTTCCTGAATCGGGAATGCGCGCTCAATGCCATCTTCGAGGAGGGCAGCAACGATCTTTGGATCGGTGCCCAGTTCCGCGAATGTAGGTGCGCTCGTTGGATCAACGGTGGATGAAGTGCTCAGGGTGACTCCCCAGTGTCTGCTCGTGGGGCGGAAGGTGGAATGCCCGTACCAACCACGGTGACTGCCGAGTCTAGTCGGCTGGGGTTACAGAAGTGATTTCGAGCGGTCAATCTGAATTAGTGACCGAACCCGACCTTGCGCGAAGAAGCCGGGCCAAGCTCCACGTAAGTGATCTTGTCTCCGGGGATGATCACGGTGCGACCGCGGTCGTCAGTGAGCTTCAAGATCCCGCCCTTAGCAATGGCCGCATCGACTGCTGCGGAGATGTCGGCAGGCTTATCTTCGCTCTCAAGGGAGATCTCACGTGTTGAGTACTGGACGCCAATCTTGATTTCCATGTTCATTCCCTTGCTCGTTACTAGAAGCACATCGTGTCAGTGTCTTAAATATATGTACCCTTGAGGGGTGTCAGCACTCATTAAGCCTTGGCCGCGCGACGAAGTTTTCTTCCCTGCGCGAACGCTGACCTACCGGCACGCTCAATCAGCCAATCCGGATGCTGAACCAGCCGTCATGCTCCATGGACTTGGCGGCTCATCGTTGAACTGGACCGATCTGATGGGCCAGCTGCTTCCGGAGCTTTCGATGTGGGCTTTAGATCTTCCTGGGTTTGGTCAGTCACCACCGCCACGTGATGGCAACTACACGCCGTTGGGGCATGCGCGGGCGGCTGTTGACTTCATTGAACAGCAGCTTGAAGGTAAGCGAGTTCACCTTTTCGGCAACTCCATGGGTGGGGCAGTCGCACTTCAAGTTGCAGCTCGTCGTCCTGATCTTGTTCGCACACTCACCCTGATCTCACCGGCCCTGCCTGACATCAATCCCAATAAAGCAAACATCACATTGCCCATCATGGCGATCCCGGGCCTTGGCGAGGCAGCAGTGAAGAAATACAACACCCTGCCGCTAGCCGTGCGCGTGCAATCAACCATAGATACGTGCTTTGCAAACCCCGCACGTGTTGCTGAGCAACGATTCGAAGAAGCAGTTGATGAAGCAGAATCGCGCGAAGGATTCACATACGCAGATGATGCGTTTCTTCGGTCCCTTCGAGGGTTGCTTGGCTCTTACTTCGACCGAGGGCGTCATCGTCCATGGAAGCTAGCTGAATTAGTGCAGGCACAGTCCTTGCTGATCTATGGAATGAAAGATCCACTTGTGAATCCACGCACTGCACACAAAAGCACGAAACATTTCAAAAATGCCCAAGTCATGGTGTTGCCAGATTCAGCACATGTGTCACAGATGGAACATCCAGATGTTGTAGCGGATGCATGGATGAAGCGGTTTCGCTAAATATGTTGTTACCAAACTGATGGTTATACACAGGGAAAATTCTTAGGGTTCCAAATTCACAAACGCTGACCTAGCGTTGAAGCAATTCAACTTAGGGGAGCCGATGGCCGTTTCAGAGCGCGTGCGTGAGGTCGTTGAACAGCAGGTACGCACAGCGATTCGAAACGATGGGCTTGATCCACTGGCGCAGCCTGAACGCTTTCGGGCATTGGTTGAGCAATGTGCTGTAGATGCCTGGATCACGCACGGGGCCACATCAGACGAAGGTGATCCGGCTTTTGTTGCGCGTGAAGTAATGCAGGTTTTTGCCGGCTATGGGGCTCTGCAAGAGTTCTTCGAAGATCCAACTGTTGAAGAAATTTGGTTGAACGAACCGGGCCGGGTCTTCATCGCTCGACAAGGTTGTTCATCGCTGACAAACGTGGTGTTGAGCGATCGTGAAGTTCGTGATCTCGTTGAGCGCATGCTTAGGGTCTCTGGCAGAAGGCTTGATGTTTCCAGCCCATTTGTCGACGCTGTGTTGCCCGATGGCAGTCGACTCCATGTAGTGATTCCGGATATCACCCGCAAACACTGGGCTGTCAACATCCGTCGGTTTGTGGTGCGCCCGCGTTCGGTTGATGATCTTGTTCCCTCGGGAGCACTCACCACTCAAGCTGCAGATTTCTTAAAGGCAGCGGTAGTCAGTGGCCTAAATATTCTCATCGCCGGCGGAACTCAAGCAGGCAAAACCACGCTTCTCAACGCGCTATTGGGTTCTTGTGCACCGCAAGAAAGAATTGTGAGTTGTGAAGAAGTTTTTGAAATTCAACTGAATCATTTGGACTGGGTTGCGATGCAAACGCGTGATGCCAGTCTCGAAGGTACGGGTGAAATTGCTTTGCGTCGATTAATCCGTGAAGCCTTGCGAATGCGACCAACGCGGCTAGTGGTTGGTGAAGTTCGTCAAGGCGAAGCGCTTGATCTCTTGATCGCAATGAATAGCGGTATGCCGGCAATGGCGACGCTGCATGCCAACAGTGCTCGCGAAGCAGTCACCAAGTTATGCACCTTGCCACTATTGGCTGGCCAAAATATTCCGGGGGATTTTGTCGTGCCAACTGTTGCTGGGTGTGTTGACTTGGTTGTTCATATTTCGACCGATCACAGCGGAGTGCGCCGAATCGGTGAAATATTCGCACTTTCTGGTCGCATTGAAAATGGCGTCATTGAGATGGCAGAACTGTTTACTGATGCAGGCCAAGGACTTAAGCGCGCAAGCGGATGGCCACCGCACCCTGAGCGGTTTAGCGCGGCGGGCTTCGATCTTTCTCAACTTCTTGGATCAACTGATGCGTCGCGCAAAGGGTGGGCCGCCTAGTGGGAGCCCTGCTTGGCTTGGGCTTTGGAATTGGAACTTTGCTGATCGTTCTTGGTTGGTTTGGGGACCATGGGCCAACCCGGTCTTTTCAGTCATTGGGATTCTTCACTCGGTTGGCAAAACAATCGGGAATTCCTCGACTTACCGGCGCAAGCCTGATCGCAGCGTGTGTCTTCCTCGCCTTACTCACAGGCACGCTCACGCTTCTCGTCACCGCAGTGCCAACTGCTGCACTGCTCGCGTTCATTGCCAGTGGCGGCATTCCCGTGCTTCTCATCCGCCGCCGAGTTCAGCTGCATCAGCGAACTCTGCGAAAGGCCTGGCCTGATGCGGTGGATGCGCTCTTGAGTGCCGTGCGCGCAGGACTCTCCCTACCTGAAGCAGTGGTGGCCCTTGAATTCAAAGGTCCACTAGCACTCAGGGCTGCCTTTGAAGAGTTCGCTGCCAACTACCGCGCAGCTGGATCCTTCGGTGAAGCGCTTGCGGCGCTTGGCGATCACCTGGCTGATCCGATTGCTGATCGGGTGATTGCCGTGTTAAAGATTGCGCGTGAGGTCGGCGGAACCGATCTGGGTTCGGTGTTACGCACGTTAAGTGCGATCTTGAGAGAAGACGCGCGAATGCGCGGAGAAATTGAAGCGAGACAAAGCTGGACAGTTAATTCGGCTCGGCTGGCAGTCGCTGCGCCATGGATCACCTTGGCGCTGCTGTCTACTCGACCTGAAGCGGTCCGGGCTTACAACAGCGCTGCAGGTGCGGGTGTGTTATTCGTTGCCTTCGCGCTCTCGTTCCTGGCCTATCGAGTAATGATTTTCATTGGACGTCTGCCTGATGAACCGCGGTTGGCGCAAACATGACATCAACGGGAATCGGCGCGCTGCTCGGCCTGTCTTTTGCATCGGGAATTGTCTTAATCGTTTCACGGACGATGGCTTTACGTGGACCGTCACTCATGGAACGCATCTCTCCGTATGTTCCGATGACCCGTGAAAGTTTGGCGCGCACACGAAATGAACCAGGCATTGTTCAGGTCTTTGTCGCATTGCTTCAACCGTTGCTACGCGATCGCAAGATCAATAATCCTATTGAAGTCCGACTCGCGAACGCAGGGCGCCAAGGAGTTGATCAGTTTCGATTAGAGCAAGCAATCAGCGCTGGCATTGGTGCGACTTTTGGGTTGATGGCAGGAGTTTGGGCTGTCTCTTCGGGAACGTCTCCGATATCAATTCTGTTATTCACAGTGCTGGGTGGTTGTCTTGGTGCCGTGTTCTGGGACAGACGTCTCACGCGCCTCGTAAAAAATAGAAAGAATCGAATCGGCCAGCAACTGCCAGCAGTTGCCGAGTTGCTTGCTTTTGCGGTTGCGGCAGGGGAGTCCCCGGTTGCCGCAATCCACCGCGTTAGTTCCTCAATGGCAGGTGAGTTAGCAAGGGAGTTTCACATCGCCTTTGCTGAAATCCGGGCTGGAGCCCTGGTTGAGCATGCTCTTCGTGGAGTTTCACAGCGAACTGGGAGTCCAGACATCGAGCGATTTGTCGATGGAATCTTGCTCGCGCTTGAGCGAGGTTCTCCGTTGGCTGAGGTACTCAGGGCTCAGGCTGCTGATGCACGTGCAGCGGATCGCAGAGCGCTGCTTGAATCTGCGGGCCGCAAGGACGTGGCCATGTTGATCCCGGTCGTGTTCTTCATCTTGCCAACAGTTGTATTGATTGCCATTTTTCCAGGAATTCAGGGCCTGAAACTCATCGTGTCTTAAATCGGATCAAGAGAAAACTAAGGAGAAAGAATCATGATGAGGATTGTTGATTCAGCTTTGGCACTAGAGAGGTCACTCGTCTGTAAATTACGCATGCTTATGTTGCGCGGTAATGACCGCGGAGACGTTCCTGGCTGGGTGCTCGTGGCAGTTATGACAGCGGGGCTTGTCACAGCCATTTGGTTGATTGCAGACGACGCTTTGACGTCAGTATTTGATCGAGCAATGACTTCAGTTTCAGTGCGCAACTAATGGCCCCTGCTCGCAGAAATAAAAGAGCACCGATTTCGATCCGGATGAACGACCAAGGAAATTCGACTGTTGATTTTGCACTGGTTGCGCCACTGCTTATTGGGGTAGTTCTTGTGGTGTTGCAAGTTGCGCTCACCCTGCATGTTCGTTCAACGTTGACTGCTGCTGCAGGCGAGGGAGCCAGAATGGCGGCGATGGTGGGAGCCGACTCAGCGTTGGGTGAGCAACGAGCACGTGAAGTATTAGAAGGTAATTTCGCTTCGAGTGTGATTACGCAAGTGCGCGTGCAGCAAGTTCGCGAATCAGGGCTCGTGCTCTCGCAAGTCACAATTCAAGCCAGGCTGCCGCTCTTGGGGTTATTGGGTCCAGCGGTGCTTGAAGTAACCGGCCGGGCTATCCAGGAGCACGCGTGATGAAAATCGGCAAGAACAGCATCAAGAAAATATTGCAGCAAGAAGTTCATGCGGACTGCGGAACAGCGATTGTGGAGTTCTTAGTCATTGGAGTTCTCATTTTGGTTCCACTGCTCTACGCAACTTTGATGGTCGTGCGGGTGGAGGCGGCAGCAATGGCATCAACGCAGGCCGTTCATGAAGCGAGCAGGGCATTCATGATGGCCGATGCTGAAGCACAAGGATTTCGAGATGCTCGGGTTGCAAGCAACCTTGCGTTAGCCGACCAAGGATTCAAAGTGACAGATGATGCGCTCAAGGTCACGTGCTCGATGCGATGCTTGGCTCCGCAATCGCAGCTAAAGGTGCAACTCACGTGGAAGGTCGATCTTCCGTGGCTTCCCCCGCCTTTTTCACACTTCATCGATGGATACCCAATTACCGCAGAGCAAGAACTCACGATGGATACGTATAGAGATTCAGTTGACTCATGAGCAACGCAATTAGTGGACGTGAAGAAGTCAGATTCTGGAAACGTGACGACGGCAGTGTTCTCATTCTCGGTATTGGATTAGTCGGAATCTGCCTGTTGGCACTTGCTGTAGTCACTGACACCACCAGTGCTTTTTTGCAGAGGCGGAGTTTGTATTCCGTTGCGGATTCTGCTGCGCTGGCGGGTTCTCAGGCGATTGATCTTGCAACTTATTACGCCAACGGTGCAAGCCAGGCAACCAGACTGGATACAAGTGCTGTCACACGAAAAGCTCGCTCGTATCTACTTGGCGAGGGGATCCAGCAGGAACACCCCGGGTTGCAGATTGACGCGGTGACTACCGACGGAATCACGGTGCAGGTTGATCTCAGTGCACCTGTGAAACTGCCATTTCTGGGTGCACTTCGAACTGATGTGATTCGGGTGAGGTCAACTGCCCGGTTGGACTACCGACCAAGTGGGCAGGAGTAGCCCCGTAGTCTTGGTCCTTGTGACACCCATGGAAGCTGCTGAGCGCCTTGCTGAATTAGCGAACACGCTCAAGAGCATCGAAACGGTGTTGGATCTACCCGCGATGCGCATCAGCATCGCCGATCTCGAAGAGCAGGCCTCGGCACCTGATCTGTGGGATGACCAAGCCAAAGCTCAGGCCGTCACTTCCAAGCTTTCATTCCAGCAAGGAGAGCTTCGCAAAGTGGAAGCCCTGCGTCGTCGTCTTGATGACGTGCCAATCCTGCTTGAATTGGCCGAGTCTGAAGGCGATCAAGCTTCAGCAGATGAAGCGATAAAGGAACTTGATGCACTCAAGACCTCCATCGCTGAACTTGAAGTACGCACGCTGCTTTCGGGTGAATATGACGCACGTGAAGCACTCGTCACGATTCGTTCCGAAGCCGGAGGAGTTGACGCAGCTGACTGGGCTGAAACCTTGCTGCGGATGTATACGCGTTATTGCGAGCGTCACGGTTGGCCCGTTGAGATTTATGAAACTTCATACGCTGAAGAAGCAGGGATTAAGTCGGCAACTTTTGCGGTGAAGGCTCCGTACGCTTATGGAACTTTGTCTGTTGAACAGGGCACTCATCGACTTGTGCGAATTTCACCCTTCGACAATCAGGGGCGTCGCCAAACCTCGTTTGCTGGTGTTGAAGTGATCCCAGTTGTGGAGCAAGCCGAAACCGCTGACATCCCAGACGATGATCTACGCGTTGATGTCTATCGCTCAAGTGGCCCAGGTGGACAGGGCGTGAACACCACTGACTCAGCTGTTCGGTTGACTCATATTCCGACCGGCATCGTGGTGTCCTGCCAAAACGAGCGTTCTCAGATCCAGAACAAGGCCACCGCGATGGTGGTGCTTCAGGCCAAACTTTTAGCCCGTCAGCGCCAAGAAGACCGAGCCAAAATGGATGCGCTGAAGGGCGACAACTCTGG
>CANJCG010000057.1 GCA_947472655.1 Actinomycetota bacterium | reverse complement strand
TGGGGGAGTTGACTCACTCAATGTCGCTGCCGCGGCGGCAGTTGTGATGTGGGCCCTACGAGCACCTATCCCGATCGTCCACATCTCCTGAAGTTGGGGCCTAGGGTGAGCACATGTTCTCATTGACTGCCGAGGCCAACACAGCAGGTATTGCAGTGCTGAGCGCTGCAGCGCGAACCGCAGTGGCTTCGCTTGGAGTTGCCGGTGAAGGAGCCGGTTTAGTTATGACTCTCCTGGCGACGGATGCGACTGCCAGGCTTAGTGGTGGCGAAGAGAGCACCGAACTTGTCATCACGGTGATCAATGAGGGTAGTGAGCTCATGCTTTCGCTACACGATCGCGGCTTACCAATCGTGGGGCCGCCTGACTCAGTGCTTCCATTGCTGGATCACGGAGTGATGACGAGCATTAGCGCGAGTGCAAGCGGTGACGGCAATGTGACGCGGGTGCGTTTTCCTCTGCCGTCTTATCACCAGATTTTAGATCTCGATGGCATTGAAAATGTTGATGCCGCTGTTGAGCTCACGAGTGAACCCGTGACCTTCCGAGCTCTTGTGCCAGAAGATGCAGTTGAACTCACCCGTACCATCTACCGTTGTTACGGATGGTCGTATCCCAATGGCGATTTCTACTATCCAGATCGTGTGGCTGCCATGATTTCGTCTGGTGAGCGCATTGGAGAAGTTGCGGTCACGCAAGATGGTCGCGTCGCGGCCCATTGGGGAGCCTTATTCCTGTCACCGAGCGTTGTAGAAACCGGTGTCACGGTTACTGATCCTGCATTTCGTAAGCGAGGCCTAGCCCAACAGGTGGGCGATCGTTTACTAGAGCGATTGATAGCTGGGGGTATTGCTGGTCGCCTACGCGAACCGGTGCTTACTCATTCGGCTACTCAGCACATCGCATTGACAGAGGGCGCAACCATGGTTGGTGCCTATTTGCATTATTCACAACCACTCATGCAGGTGGGGATCACCCAGGGAATGCTTGCCGATCGCACATCGCTGTCTGTTGCTTTCACAGCATTGCAGCCGCTCACTTCAGCGAGCATTTCTATCCCCGCACCGTATCTCCCTTTTGTTCAATCGATTCTTGAATTTTCTGGTTGGCCTCGAACCTTTGCAGACACGGAGCGGATGTCGGTGGTTCCTCAAGATTCCCAGTTGGCAACTCGATTTGATGCGAGCAATCGAATGGGCATCGTTGACGTGACGGTAGCCGGCGAGGATCTCGTCGAAGCCGTTGATTCGGCGATGGAGCAGATGCGCCGATCAGGAGCAGAATATGTTCAGGTTCGGCTGCCAGCGAATCAGCCCGCGCTCGCGCTTGTCGGAGCAGGACTGACGGAACTTGGCCTAGGTTTTGGAACCTACATTCCTGAGTTTCGTCCGGCCACGCAAGCGCACGCTGGTGACATCTTGGTTACCCAATGGCTGGCTGACCCTGCCGTGGATACCGGGGCATGGGTGTACGCAAATGATGGAGTTGAACAACTCATGAAAGGCGTAGTTGACCAAGCCAAAGAGGTTGGTGGCCGAGGTATGGTGCAAAGACGCCGTGCGGCACGTCGGGCTCAGCTTTTTGCAGCATTGGACTAGCCGCGCAGAGGGTTTTCGCGACGCTTAACGAGCTCACCCCCTACGATGAGAAGCGTTCCGCTGACCGCTTGATCTGAGGGAGTTCTTCATGACCACCGTTATTTCCATTCACTCATTTCGTGGTGGCACCGGCAAGAGCAACACCACATCAAATCTAGCCGGTCAGTTGGCTGCCATGGGTCATCGAGTTGGCGTGATCGACACCGATATTCAGAGCCCAGGAATCCATGTGCTCTTTGGGTTCGCCGATGATCTTGACAACACCCTGAATGATTATCTTTGGGGCAAGATTGCGATTAAAGATGCTGCGCACGATGTGACTTCGGTGATTGCCGCGAGTGCACCAGTTGCACCAGGTGGAGCCTTGTTCCTCGTGCCTTCCAGTATGAAGGCCGGAGATATTGCACGGGTCTTGCGTGAAGGTTACGACGTCGGAACCCTCAACGATGGATTCCGTGACCTAGCAAAAGACCTTGAGTTGGACTACCTACTGATTGACACTCACCCAGGTTTGAATGAAGAGACGCTGCTGTCCATCACGATCAGTGACATCCTGCTGTTGATTCTGCGTCCAGACCGCCAGGATTTCCAAGGCACAGCAGTCACGGTAGATATCGCTCGTAAACTTGGCGTACCCGCGCTCTACTTAGTAGTGAACAAGGTTCCTCGAGGTGTTGATACCGCTGACCTTCGTGACCAGATGACCGCTGCGTACGCATCCGAGACCGCGGCGATTTTGCCGCTTGCTGAAGAAGTGGTGCAGAACGCATCTGCTGGTCTTTTCTCTCTCACCAGCCCAGATCACGACTGGTCACAGCAGATCAGGACGATTGCGCAACGAGTTACTCAGTAATTTCTCATGGCACAAGACGAAGGGGCGGATGACGTTTGGGATTTTCTTCCCAAGCGGACAAGCGAATCAACGAGTCCTGCACCAGAGATTCCTGTGCCGAGCACAGCAGAAACAAAAAGCACAGACGATGCATGGGATTTCTTGGCCACGCGTAAAGCCGAAGTGCAGGCGCGCGGTAACGAGGCCACGGTGCCTGAGGTTGTCATTGAACGACGTGAGCACGGTGAATTTCGCGCCGACATGGGAGGCGAGTCACTCAAGCGCAGGGCAATCCCAATGGCGCTGGTCTTGCTCTTGGTATCAATCGCGGGTTTTCTTACAGAAACTGTGGCAGCTACCCAAATCATTTCGTTGGGTGGCCCCAAGGCGCTGCTGATCGTGTATCCCCTCGGTGGCATTGGTTTGCTCCTGCTGGCATTGATTCAATTTAAATTCGTCGATCAGTCCGCGAGACTGAAGGTTCTAAGAATCGCTGGTTTGTCCTATGCCGCAGTCTTTGTTCTGGCGCTGATAGCGCTGGGAGCATCAATTGGCCCGATCATTGCTATAGCGGTGATTTACCTGCTTGGTGATCAGTTGAACTTCTTAGTTCCACTGCTGATTTGGAGTTTGGCTGGCGATGAATTCAACGTGGCTGAAGGCAGAAAGATTTTCGGTTGGATCGTTGCTTGGACGTATGCAGGTCAAGTGCTTGGTTTATTAATTGCTGCAACGAGCCCCCTGCTTCTGGATGCTATCGATGTGCCCCTCACGACACTTCTGGTCATTGATCCTTTGGTGTGTCTGGTCGTAGGGATCTGGCTGCCAAGACACCTCAAGGGTACCTTTGCGGCATCTGGCTTAGCCCGCTCGGAAAGCTTGAAAGAGTCGCTTGGAAGCGCGCGAGACTTCATCAACGGCGTTCCTGTCTGGCGATCATTCTTCTTCGCATCGATCATCACCTTTGTCGGTGGAATGACGCTCTTCATCGGCTTCATGTCTGGTGAAGATCAAATTATCGGTTCAGATGCGAGCAATTTACAGACGTACTTCGGCTTCGTGATGCTGGCGTCACTCCTCGTATGTTTGCTTATTCAGACTTTGGCAGCTGAACGGCTTCTTGAGCGCCTCGGTATCCCTGGTGTCTTGATGATTTTGCCGATCGCTACGGCCGCTGGCGGAATTCTGGTAGCAGTTGGCATCGCAACGGGATCACTTATTTGGCTCGGGTTTGGTCTCGCTGCTTGGTTTATTCCGCGTTGGAGTATTGATGAAAATGCCCGACGATCTGCGTTAGCGCTCGTCCCTGACGAACGCCGCACCAGAGTTTCGTTCCTCGTAGATCTTGTACCGGTTTCGATAGGGCTGATCGTCGCTGGACCGATAGCCGCAATTGGAATCTTCACAGATCGTCTGTGGATAGTTCCGATTGCTGCCGTGATTGTCTCGGCGGGTGCAATCCCACTATCTGTGAAGGTTCGCAAGGGTTGGGAAGACAGTCTTTTGAATTGGCGTTTACGCCGCAGGAAGCAGAATCGAAGCATCATTCTTGGAGATGACACGTATGAGTAATAAGAATCAGTCCGCTGCAGACGAAAAAACTCCTCAGGCGGTACACGAGGCACCACTTCGACACATCCTGCGGGTGGCCATGCGATGGAAGCTACTGGCAGCCTTTGCCGGAGTTTTCACCATTGTGTTTGTCTTCATCGCCATTTACGTTGTGCAGTTCAGTACCAATAACGCCCAGAAACGTTTGGTCGATGAGCTGCGCTCTATCGCGGTGGGCGGGTCATCCACAATTGATGCTGATCAGTTTCTTGAACTCATCAAAACCGTCAAGCCAGTCGTAGATAAGTCAAATCCATTTGGTCTTGGGTATCCGACAAGTCAGCTGTACAAGGATCAGGCCAAGTCCTTGGTCAATATCAACACCATTACTGGCCAAGCGCTTACCTACACGTACTTCAAAGATCCAGCCGATGGAAAGCTATATGCCGCTGCATCTTCGGGCTATTACCTCAAACCGCAAATTGGGTACACCTTCAAGGTGCCGATCGGCGAAACAAGTTCTGCGGAAACGAATACGTTAATGAATGCGGGGCTCGTTAAGCCCACTGAGCAACCCGCGTACACCGATGGCTATGGCTCTTGGATTTCGCAATACGTACCCATTTTAGATGCGAGTGGTAAAGCAGTCGGTGGATTCGGAGTCGACTATCCGCTGACATATGTCGATGAGGTTCGCCAAGATGTAGTGCGCAGCCTGTACCCCGTCCTGATCGTGACGTATTTAGTACTCCTTGGCTTGGTGCTGCTTGTCTCGACTTCTCTGGTGCGTCCCCTCAAGCGTCTGACTGCTGCAACGAAACGCATTGCTGATGGTGAATACGACCTTGATGTGCGCGGAATTGTTAGGACCCGATTCCCCGATGAGATGTACGAGTTGGCTGACTCATTCGCCGAGATGGCCAAAAAAGTCGGCGCACGTGAGCAATCTCTGACTCGAGAAGTTCAGCGCTTGAAGGTTGAAATCGATCAGACTCGACGCGAAGAAGCAGTAAGTGAAATCACCGACAACGATGACTTCGCTGCTCTTGCCTTAAAGGCACAAGCGATGCGCAAGAGGATGCGTGAAGGTCTTGGAAAAGAATGAAGTCATCACTGAAGTAGTAGGGGTTCCAGAGTTATCAATCGTCGATCTCTTTGACCCAAGACTTGATGCGGAGCGACGAGAAGAATTATTCGAGTGGATTAGCGAAGTTCACTTGCGCTATTTTCCTGAGTCTCCGCATGCCGTGGCGGAGTGGCGCAAGCAACTTGACACTGGAATCTCGCCAACCATGGAAGTTGTTCATCCTTGGTTGATTCTTCGCGATGGAAAACCAGTTGGCGAATGGGTTGTGACTGTCAATCAACCAGCTGGTGTCGTTTTAATGCTCTTCGGAGCAGTCGACAAATCGGCAAGAAGTGACCTGCCTCGTGAATGGCTAGGCCGATTCTTGACTTTTCTCATCGACCGCTGCCAGCAGGAGGCAACTCTCGCTGGCTTTCCACTTCTGGCGGTGATCCTGGAAAGTGAGCAGAGTCATCAAAGTCGCTGGGAAAGCGCTGGGTTTATACATGCCGATGTTGGGTATCTCGAACCTGAACTTGGTATGCACTGGAGTGATCAAACCGAAGTGAGATTCATCGACAGCAATCTTGCTTTCATTAGGCCTATCACTGGTATCTCGGGCAAACCGGCAAGCGAATTATTTGTGCGGGCACTCCGGGCTTTACTGATTGATCATTATGGTTTGCCAGAAGATCTTCCTCAAGTGCAGGCTATGTTGATTCGAGCCGCCGCACTTTCAATTAATCAAAATTGAGCTTGTCGAGTAATGCTCGACCGCCTGCTTTTACTGCTCGCTTCTGAATGACCGAATAGCGCCCTTCACTTTCGCGCAGTGCCCCATCACTCAGTAATAGATCGATTGCTTTAGAAAGTTCAGCAGGATCGAATTCGGTTAATCGCGCCGAAATCTCTTCGAGTGACGAGCTACCTTCACGCAAGATTGAAGCAACTATTCGGCGCTCAGCGGGAGTGCGATCGAGGAGCCCCATCATGCCGGCTGAAATTGCTTCACGCGAGAGTGATCGGGTAACCGTTGTTTGAATTGCTATTGCGTGTTCACCGCGCTCTTCGCCAACGGTTAATCGCAGGTCACCGCAATGATTACCTGGGCCCAGGATTGCAACTCGTCGTTGATGACCTTCGTCATCTTGGGTGGCGATTTCTACTGAACCAGAAATGATGAATACGACTCTGTCTGCAGGAGCGCCTTGACGGTAGATGTAATCCCCAGCTTCATAGCGTTCAGTGAGCATGCGTGTGAGGAGATTCTCGTGTTGACCCGCTTCGATACCAATACTTGAAAGATCGATTTCTCCTGTACTGAGTCTGCGTGACCATAGTTGTGAATATTCCGGTGAACTTACGAGTAGCTCTTCGTGAGTTGCCATGTGCTGACCTTGAGCTGTGCAGTACAAAACTAGGTCAACTTCATTGGCCAGGTCCGGGTCCCGCAAACAGACGACGATGTTCGGAACTTCAGATTCGCGCAGGACCTTCAGTAACGGTCGTGCGGTCTCACTGTCTCCTAGTGAAATGAGTGGACCCACTAATAACGTCGAAGGGGCAGCAGCCAAAGCAATCGCCAATGAAAGGCGTTGGCGCTCATTAGGTGTTAACAGAGCACTACCTGGACCTAGGGGAGAGTCAAGGCCGTTTTCAATGATGGAGAAATCGTCGATTCCGACTTGCTTGAGTAGCGCACGAATATGTGCGTCGCTCAGGTTGGGAGCAACAGCATGAACCTGCTCTCGAATTGTTGAATTAAATCCACTTGGATCATCGGGCACGAGAACCACGTCGAGGTTCACATGAGCAGTGCGCAAGTGATGCCCATCGAGAGTTTCTCTCCATGAATCTTTGTTATGACCTGCAGCAAGGATTGAGAGAATTAGCCCAGGGTCGATGCTTGAATCGGTAACGAGGCCGACGATGCCATTGGCGGGGAAAGGCAGCTTTCCAAGACTCAATTCCGGGTCGATAGATTTGGTGAAAGCATCGACCTGTTCTCGATGGTCATCTGAGCCGACCAGAATTTGATCGATGCGTGCGCGACTCACGAGTGCGAGTTGAATAGATCGGATCCATGGAGGTAAAGCCTCGAGCCCGCGTACTACACCTTCGACGTACAAGATTGCTGCGGCAACGGCCGCTAAGGTTTCTTCGCCCGAGGTGATGGCAAAAAGAACGACAAAAAGCAGCCCAGCTAATCCAGCTGCATGTGCACCAGTGACGAGTTTGGCAATACTGATCCCTTGATGATGGGCTGCTTCGCTGAGATCGTGGCTCCGAGTGTTAAATCGTGAAGTAATCCAAGTGTGCAGATGCAACCCTGAGATGATCCGAGGTGAAGTTATTGCTTCATCAACAGCTTCACCAAGCAGATTATTTGCATCAAGTCTTTCTCGATCTAAAGTGATGAGCGTGCGACCAATAGCGCTGCGAATAACCAAGAAGACCAACGTTGCCACGGTCATTGCAACGCCTGCATGCCATTCGACGTAGGTCAGCAATCCGAGGCTAATCAGGATTCGAAAGACACCTGGCAATCCCATGTTCAAGGTTTGCTCAAAAGCATCACTGACGTAATCCACATCGGTGGTGTGGCGACTTACTACCGATACTCGATCAAGCCCGTGTCCTTGCAAGGACTTGCCAGTTAAGGTGACTTGAAAAATCCGACGGCGCAGTTGATTTGCCGAAGTAACGGCAACAGTGTGACCAGCGATATGTGCGAAGTACCCGATCACGAGCTGGGCAACCATAAGCCCCATGAGCCAAAATGCCAACGAACTCCAATGGCCATGGTGAAGAAGCGTTTCAAAAACTAATGGAATTGCAGCCTGACAGGTCAGCATGATTGCTGTGCAGGTGAGACCAATGGTGAGTGTTTTACCGGAGCCCTGTAGATAGGGTCGGTACCAGCGAAGAAGGCTGCGGAAGGCCCCTTTGGTCTGTGCGTGATCAGTCACGAGATCATCCTTGCGCATCGTCGATTCACTTGTACTCCACCCTTCGGTTTATCTGAGACTTTGAGGCTTAAAGGCCGTGGAGATTAAAGGCGATCGAGAAGAGCCTTTATTTTGGGAGTCGTTTTCGCGCCGTGCGTATGCAGGTGTATTCGCCATCGAGGCTCGCCACCAAGTCCACCGATACCGCCAACTAACTCCTCGATGAAACCTCGATCCCCAAGCCAGCTCACGCGGGATTGCGCCTCAAGCTCATCGATGTCTAAATTCATCGCGATCTCATGAATGGTCATCGGGCCGCGTCTCAGTAATGCTCGCTGCGTTGCACGAATTGCAGGAGGGGTTTCTAAAAGGTCCATCATGCTTTTATCTGGCAGGTGCATCACAACATCACGAGAGATTCCGACACTAAGTTTCGCATCACGAATGTGCATTTCGTAGTTATGTCCGCCGGTTGTTCGCAAGTTATCGAGTCCATGCAAGTGGAGTCCGGCAATCGCGGCACCCGGCTCGAGTTCCGGGAATCGAAAGCCAACGAAGACTCCATAGAAAGGCTGGTGTTCCCAGCGAACTTCATCTGCGGCACACACTTCTGCGTAGGTGCGATAGGGCGGATCTTGTGGTTTCACGCTTCGCACGAGTACGCGGTTAAACGAACCTTCAAGGCGAACAGAAACAATGGCGCCTGGATCACCGACAAGTTGTTCGACAATGATTTTGACTTGATCAAGGTCGATATCTTGCACGCGTATCTGTGTTGGTGAATCGAGAGTCGACACAATCGCAAACGGAGTACGGGTACTTAATGGCATGAGTTCTGCAGCGCCATGCCAGTCCACTCGCCATGGTTCACCGTCGACCACCACAAGTTCTCCATCGAGTCGATCGACAGTACCCAGGCCGTGATCACCGCCAGCGAGTGCTTCTTCCAACGTGGCAACCCCGTCAAAACCGCCATCAAGTAAGACATGGGCCAGTTGAAGTTGATGCACTGCATCGTCAACAGAGCAGGCCCGCGGATCAAGACCAGCTCGCATGATCGTTGCTGCGGCTACCAGAGGTGCATCAAAGGTCATCGTTACCTTTCGTGAACATGACTTGCTGGCAACAAGTAAGAACGAAAACCCCTGATGGGGTTGTCACTAGATGCAGAGTCAAGGCTCACATACAGTAGACACATGAGTGATGAGGGCACACCCACAACCGAGCAGCCTTGGATGAGCGATTCAGAGGTATCTAGCGGCCTTGCTGCTCCCGCAGTGTTACCGGCGAGCCCGCAGATCCCCACGACTCGCACTTCAAGTGATGCAATTGTCGCGTTTGTCCTGTCATTGGGCTCTTGGGTTGCCTGCCCCATCGTTTTCGCAATTGTCGCGTTGATCTTTGCGACGAGAGCAGAAAAGGCGATGTCTGAATCTGAGAGCAATCTCACCGGCAGCGGACTGAACTTGGCCGCAAAGCTGATTGCTTGGATCAATATCGGGTTTTGGATCGCAGTTTTGGTCATTGGTGGGTTTATCGGTATCGTTCTACTCCTTGCGGGTGCTGGGTCTGGGCCTACGCGTCCGTGAGGGATTTAACCAAGTTTTGCCCAAGAGCGGACCCCGTTTTGACTCTTGTAAGTAAAGCCGGGTAATCTTCCCCTTCGTGTCTGACCCCTCAGGCGCAACCCGCTGTGCGAACTTCCCCCGAAGCACGCATCGATGCGAATCTCGCATCTGGGATCTATCTACGATGTTGGTGATCGAGGCCGCCGCAAGGCGCTCGACACACCCGACCGCGTGGGTCGGAGACTGAGGGATGAGAAACAGCAAGGTCAACAACGAGAAAGGCAACACGTGCCAACGATTCAGCAGCTGGTCCGTAAGGGTCGCCAGGACAAGGTCTCCAAGACCAAGGCTCCTGCGCTTAAGGGCAGCCCACAACGCCGTGGCGTGTGTACCCGTGTGTACACAACGACACCTAAGAAGCCGAACTCTGCGCTTCGTAAGGTCGCCCGCGTGCGTCTGACCTCTGGCATCGAAATCACTGCCTACATCCCAGGTGTTGGTCACAACCTGCAGGAGCACTCAATTGTTCTTGTCCGCGGTGGTCGTGTTCGCGATCTTCCCGGTGTTCGTTACAAGGTCATCCGCGGCGCACTTGACACTCAGGGTGTTAAGAACCGCAAGCAGGCCCGTAGTAAGTACGGCGCGAAGAAGGAGAAGGCTTAATGCCTCGTAAAGGTCCTGCCCCGAAGCGCCCGATCATCATTGATCCGGTCTACCAGGCACCAATCGTTACCCAACTGATCAACAAGGTTCTCCTTGATGGCAAGCGCTCGACTGCCGAAAAGATTGTCTACGGCGCGCTCGAAGGCTGCCAGGAAAAGACCGGCACCGATCCAGTGCAGACGCTCAAGCGTGCACTCGACAACATTCGTCCAACCCTTGAAGTTCGCTCCCGCCGTGTTGGTGGCGCGACCTACCAGGTACCAGTTGAAGTTAAGGCTGGCCGTTCAACCACGCTCGCACTTCGTTGGTTGATCACTTACTCACGTCAACGTCGCGAAAAGACAATGACTGAGCGCCTCATGAATGAGCTATTGGATGCTTCAAACGGTCTTGGCGCCAGCGTCAAGAAGCGCGAAGACACTCACAAGATGGCTGAGTCGAACAAAGCCTTCGCCCACTACCGCTGGTAACACCCACTCTTCTTTTTTCACCACAAGCAACGGAGAACACTCGTGTCAACGCAGACCAGTCTCGATCTGGCCAAGGTGCGCAACATCGGCATCATGGCTCATATCGACGCGGGC
>CANJCG010000056.1 GCA_947472655.1 Actinomycetota bacterium | reverse complement strand
TCGCGATGTACGCAAACATGTTGGCGACTTTTCAATTACTCGAAATGCCGACCAGCACCGGCTACGGGTATGGGCTCACTAGCTTGCAAGCCGGTCTCATCATGATTCCTACCTGCCTCACGATGGTCGTGCTTGCGCCACTGTCAGCAAGAATCACTCGCCGCTACAGCGCGAAAATCACGCTAATAGTGGGAGCCGGCTTAATGGGGTTTGGTTACATCGAAAGACTTTTCTACAGCGACACCGTCTTTCTCATAACTGTGGCGGCAGTTATCGTCTCAGCCGGAACCGCCATCTCCTTCGCTGCCATGCCCCTACTCATCATGGGCGCCGTTCCCGAAACCGAAACATCGGCAGCAAACGGATTGAATACCTTGTTACGCAGTATTGGTTCATCAGTTTCTAGCGCTGCCATCTCTGGAATTTTGGCAGTTTTAGTCGTCGAGATTGGTGGCAAAAACCTGCCAACACAGCAAGCCTTCCAAATGATTTTCATACTTGGCGCATTGACATCAATCATTGGGGCACTCATTGCCATGGCGATTCCAAAGCCTGAACATAACGAGCTAGGGCCAATAGACCCTGAACTTATTTCAGAGCTTACGCAGCTTCATAAGGAAGCAAAGTGAAGTCAAATTCGCGCGATATTGTTTTGGATGCGGCACGCCGACTCTTCGCAGAACGTGGTTATCCCTCGGTAACCATTCGCCAAATTGCTTCTGAGGCTGGGCTCTCTGCTTCCATGGTGATGAAAGTAGGTGGGAGCAAGGCCAAGATTTACGAAGATGCCGCGCCCCTCAGCCTAGAACCTTTCGACTCTTCGATTCCTAGAAGTGACATCGGAAACGCACTTGCACAGCGCATCCTGCTGCGCCGCGAAAATCACATGTCAGAACCCTGGGTTCAAGCAGTCTTTCGCACAGCCGACGCTCCTGACCCTAGAGCTGCTCGCCTAGAATTTCACACCTGGATCCATACATATCTGACCCCGTGGTTGCCCGCTGACGAGGATGTAGAGCATCGAGTTGAACTACTGGCTTGTCTGATGTTGGGCTTAGCTGCGGGTTTGCGAACCCAAAGACTGCTCGCCGAAGTGGATGACTCCTGGATAGCTAACCATTACGGGCATCTGATGCAAGTAGTTATTGACGGGGACGTAAGGCTTCGTTCTTCCTGAAATCCCAGCTCGAAATTTTCGTTGGTGTGATGCGCAACCATCCATGGCGACCGTCCACATAAAACTCATCACTGCTTGAGTACTTCCGTGCAAAAGCCAGCTCAATTGGCGCTAGTTCTGTATTCGGTACCGACTCCCTTGGCACTTCTCCAACAACAGTCACGGTTCCTTCAATCTCCACGCCATGCAACTCAAAGAACTCGCGACCTCCATCGACCACCACCGCAACATGCGGATGACGAACGAGATCTACCCAGCGCTGACTTTTCACAATGGAGTTCAACCAGAAATGCTGACCATCCCAAACAAACCACAGTGGAGTCACGTGCGGATTCCCATCTGCTCCAACTGATGCGACGCGACACACACGTTCGCTTTGCAGGTACTCACCGCGTTCTTCTGGCGTCATCGCGATTCCACGACTGCGCTTTTGCTCTTGAATCTCGCTCATATTTAGCGACCTTTCCATATGGGAGTTCGTTTCTCAAAAAAGGCTGCGCTGCCTTCTTTCATGTCTTCGGACGCCAATATCGCTTCAACCGCGATACTCGTGGCTTCCCAGCCGGCGGCGTCATCGTCTTGGAATTGACGGTTGATCGCTGCAAGAGTTTGGCGAACTGAAAATGGTGATGCCATGCAAATTCGTTCGGCTAATGCCACTGCGGCCTGGCACGCTTCTTCTGGCTGGGTCACTTCGCTGACTAAACCAAGTTGAAATGCGCGATCAGCGCTTAACACTGTTCCTGCTATCAGCATCTCCCGTGCCACGTTGATAGGGAGCGCGCGCATCGCACGAAAAAGTGCCCCTGAAGTTGCGATCACTCCCCGTTGAGCTTCAGGAAGGCCAAATCTCGCTGTAGTCGAGGCCACGATCAGATCGCAAGCGAGCGCAATTTCAAAGCCTCCACCAAGCGCATTGCCTTCTACCGCGGCGATCAACGGTTTGACTCGCTCACGCCGGATCAGTCCATATTCACCACCGCGCTCAGTGGCACGGGCGTCACGCGAGCTGATGTCAGTGCCCGCTGAAAACATTGTTGGAGTACCAGTGATGACTCCCGCCCACAGGTCGGGGTTATCCTCCAGTTCATTTAACGCTGCATCTATCCCTTCGGTCACTTCGGCATTGATGGCATTGCGCTTTTCAGGTCGTTCAATAGAAATCACCAAGATCCGGCCGCGCTGTTCGCTTCGCACATTCACGTGAACAAGATAGAGGCAAGTTCGCCTTACCGAGAGTTTTCCGGGTAACTCATCGCTATCTGGTGGGATGTCGGTATCTTTTGGGCAGTACCACTATCCAGGAGGGAGCTAAGCGTGTCTGAACTAGAAGAACTTCGAAGCCGCGTTCGGACCTTCCTGTCAGCTGAACTGGCCTCAGGCGCATTTACTCCCCATTGTGATTCTTGGCTCATTGGGTACGACCCTGAGTTCAGCCGCCGCCTCGGTGCTGCTCACCTCATTGGCTTGATGCTGCCCATTGAATTCGGCGGCATGGGTGGTGGTCCTGGGCATCGTTTAGTGGTGAGCGAAGAACTGCTATCAGCGGGGGCACCTGTGGCAGCGCATTGGTTTGCAGAACGTCAATTTGCCCCCTCCGTGCTTCGTCATGGCACTGTTGCTCAGCAGCACGAATGGATACCAAAAGTTATTGCTGGTGAAGTCTGCATAGCTATCGGGCTCAGCGAGCCTGACGCCGGCTCGGATCTGGCCTCGGTGCGAACCAAGGCCGAACAAGTTGATGGCGGCTGGCTAATTTCTGGGACCAAAGTCTGGACCAGTTCAGCACACCATGCGGATGCAATGGTGGTGCTAGCCCGCACCAGTGGACAAAGACACGTTGGATTGAGTCAATTTATCGTTCCGCTGCCAAACCCGAATGTCGATATCAGTCCAATTCGGCTTATCAGCGGCGAACATCATTTTAACCAAGTGACTTTCGATGAAACCTTCGTCGCAGATAGCGATATTCTCGGCGAAATCGGTAACGGCTGGGCACAGGCGATGCATGAACTCGCAGCCGAACGCGCCGGACCTGAACGCTATCTCTCAACTTTTCCACTGCTTGAAGCGCTCCTTCGTGATTTACCGAGTGACTCGCGCTCAGCAGACGACATCGGCCGAGTCATAGCCGACATCACAACTTTTCGCACAATCAATCACAAAGTAGTCGAACTGCTTGCTGCTGGCGATACATCAGCAAGCGAGATTGCAATCCTCAAAGGGATTGCTACTGCTTTCGAACAGGAAACAGTTGGTATTGCACTCAATATCGCGAATGAACCCGGAAACCCGACACTAGTGAGCCCGGCTGCAATGAGTCTGCTTCGCGAGGCGCAATATCAAGCTCCAGGATTTACCATACGCGGCGGAACAAATGAAGTGTTACGCGGAATAGTCAGCAAAGGCTTACTGAAATGAGCCTTTTGGATTGGGAATTACCAGAAGAGCGTCGTTCACTTCATCGAGCCCTCAATGACATGTGTGCCCGCGCCACCGCTTCGCTCCCCCAAACATTGGTAGATGCCGGTATCCCTTGGATTGGGATGCCAGAGTCAGCTGGTGGCTCAGGAGGTGACATCTTTGACGCAGCTATAGCCCTACAGACGCTGAGCAGTAATGCAGTGGACGTCATCGGCATTGATACTGGCTTGGTAGCGAGTTGGGCGTTGTCTATAACTGGCCTCTCCTGCAATAGATCTCTGATTGCTGCAGCCGTGGATCCTCGAAACACTCTCGTGAGCTCCCGCTCGAGTTCGGGAGATTTACTCATCTCAGGCATTGCGATTGATGTACCTGCAGACGAACGTATCCAGTACCTACTGGTTTTCATCGATAAAGAACTCGCACTCATTTCTTTAAGCGATTGCGTGCTAAACCAGAGTGAGAATCTCGCAGGTGAAGCACGTGCCACAGTCACATTCGATTATGTCTCGCCAATCAATCACGTTGTTGTTGACTCCAGCTTCACTCAGATGGATCTCCTCGCACGTCTTGCCCTTGCGCGCTCGATTCAGATTTCGGGAGCAATGAACAATGTTCGTGATATCACGATCGAATACGCCCGCACTCGTGAACAATTTGGCAAGCCAATTGCTGAGCAACAAGTCATTGCCCACAAACTTGCAGAAATTTGCGAACTCACACTCATGTCACAGGCCGCTGTCGCCACCGCGCTCGATTCACCTACAACCCAGAACTGCGCGATCGCAAAATCTGTGACAGGCCGCTGTGCAAGAAAGGCCTCGATGACAGCTCACCAGGTTCATGGCGCTATGGGGATGAGTCAGGAATATCAACTTGGCGCGCTCACGACTCGGCTCTGGTCATGGACAGAAGAGGCTGGGCGCCCCGAATTCTGGAATCATTACATTGGCCGATCATTCTTGGCTCAATCGAATACATCGCTTTGGGAATCAATCGTCAATGGCATGGAAGGTTTACACACGTGAGCGAAGACATTCTCTATGACGTAAAAAATCGCGTGGCCACGATCACCCTGAATCGACCTCAGCGCAAGAACGCCTTCACCTTGCCCCTGATTCATCGGTGGGCCGACCTCTTGCTCCACGCAAATTCTGACGACAGTGTGCGCGTCATCGTTGTGACGGGGGCAGGCGGAGCCTTCTGTGCAGGGGTTGACCTAGACGCACTAGCCGCCATTGATCCTTCCGCGCTTTCACGTAGAGATTTTCTTACTGATGAAATTCACCGAGTAGCCCGCGCGGTTGAGATGAGTGACAAACCAATTATCGCAGCAGTTCCTGGTGCAGCTGTCGGCGCCGGCATGGATATGGCACTTATGTGTGACATACGAATAGTGGCCGAGTCAGCCCGATTCGCCGAGTCCTATATCAATATCGGCTTAGTCCCTGGCGATGGTGGCGCCTACTATCTGCCTCGTCTAGTCGGAGTGGCAAAAGCCCTTGAATTACTTTTAACTGGTGACACTGTGACAGGTTCGCAAGCCGTCGCCCTCGGCATGGCCAACACTGTCGTCCCTGATGGTGAGCTGATGGAATACACCCAGGCTTTAGCTGAACGAATTGCGGCGAAGGCACCCATCGCTGTAAAACTCATTCGTCGAAGTGTGTACCAATCACAAGATGTTGATTTGCGTACAGCTTTGGATTTGGTTGCATCACACATGGGCGTGATCATGACAACGAATGACCATAAAGAGGCACTGGCGGCATTTCACGAAAAGCGTCCGGGGAACTTTTCGGGCAAGTAGCCAAAGGGCCGTGTAGGCAAGTCGTACGTATGAAAGTTAAATGTTTAGTACCTTCATAAAGGAGGAACCCTCACAAGCGACGGCAAACGCCGCGAAAAGGAGGGTTCCATGAAGCGAACCATGCTCGGAAGTGCAATAGCCATCGTGTGTAGTGTTTTATTGAATTCTCCACACTCCTTCGCTGCAACTATCGCTCAAGAACCAGCGCCCACGATCATTGCGTCTGCCCCCATGTCACGCGGACTCGAGGTGCTCGCAAACCACATCGGTGCAATAACGGTTTCTGGTCACCAAAGTGGACTTCTCTCCGCACAGTCCAGAGGTCATGTCACCCGTACTATGCGGGCAATTACTGGGCAGCCCGCAGTGTTGACCCGTCTTGATTTCGGCACGAGGTATCAGGTCACCTTGAATGGCAAACGTATTGGATTTGCCAATGTTGTTGGTCAGGTTGGAGCCACAAATGAGCTTAAGGTGGAAACGACCGATGTCGTTTCGGAAGTCAGCCTTTCGTGGACTCACACAGTAAACAAAGGTGAAGGACTACCAGTGATGTTTACCGTCAGTGCGTCCGCGAGCAAACATCCTCTAGTAAAGAATGTGACGGTAGACAACCACACAGTGCTTAAGGGTTTAGATACCAATGTGAAATACACCTTTACCGCGACAGCAAGTAACTCCGCTTCAACTGGCAGGGTTTCTACCGCAGTCATGCAACGTACCCTGAGTGAAATTTCCGGTGTCTCAATTGAAATCCCACTTACACAAACAGTAGTTTTCCCCTCGAAGTTGACCACTACATCAGCTCCAGTTGCCCCGCCAGCTCCCGGGCCCGCATCCGATCCCAACCCGGTAGCTGCACCATCAGTACCGCAACCAACAACCAGAATTATCTTCGTTTGCCCTGACGGATTTACTGAGGTTGGGTCCTTGTGCGAAAAGACTTTGGCTTACACCTTCCATGCAGTCATCACCACACGACCGTTTACTTATCATCAGCAATTTATTCAAACCGGATCTCACGTTGATTTCTCAAGTTCACCTAATACCGGCACCTACTACAGCCAGGACCAATGGAACCCGACCGATGGAAGCCCCGCGGGATTTTATGCCGTTATTCCAGATGGATATAGCATCACAGTGAAAGACGCTCCACCAACGGGATTCACCGATGGAGGCACAAGTTACACAAAAACTGACAACGTGAAAGACGTTGCACCAATTGGTTACGCCGACAATGGCACTGCATGGGTCATTACAGCCGCAAAATTCGCCAAAGTTGTGCCGTTCTGAGTTTCTAGTACGTTAGGAACATGCGGCCACAACTCCTCAGCGACAGTGAATTACGGGATCAGCTACAACGGGTCCCGTTATGGGAAACTGATGGAACATCTATCAGTAATACTTTCACAGCAAAGACTTTTCCTACCGTTATTGACTGGGTTGTCGCAATTGCAGCAGCAGCTGAAGCCATCGATCACCATCCGGATATTGATATTCGTTGGACAACCCTGCATATCAGCGTAACTACCCATGATCGCGGCGGCTTGACCCAATTAGATATTGATTTGGCTAATGCGATAAACAATATTTGCAAGTAGATCAGAAACCCAGCGCGGCTTGATCTCGCGAAGCAACACCAAAATCAGGAACTATTACTGTGAAAAACCAAGGCTAGCTACGCGGACGAAAGAGCGACTCTTGCATGAGTTTGGCCACCAGTCTTCCTTCTTCATCAAATATGTCCCCGGAATAAAGACCTCGTCCGTGGCTAAGTGATTCACCTTTAAGTTCCATGAAGAGCCAAGAATCAGCCCGACCATGTCGCAGGAACCAGACAGCATGATCCAAACTGCTGAGCGCAATGCCATTTTGCTGAGGCACCAAACCGAATAACCCAGTAAACATGTCTGACACATACGCGATCACACATGCGTGAAGTAAGGGATCTTCACCGAGGTCAACAGTGCACCTCATCCACACTTCCCGTGCCATTCGCGCCTCGGGAAGGTCACGCGGGTCACGGTATTCAATATCAACAGTTCGATGAATTTTTTCTTTAGCTCCGGGATCCTCCGGGCCCACCTGCGCAGGCGACTGAACTGGTTGAACATCGGGTCCGTCTTCTTCTATATGAAACGAGGCACTCATCGTGAGAATTTCACGACCTTCTTGTATCGCACTCACCGTGCGTGAGGAATACGACCGTCCATCGCGATCACGGTGCACGTAGTAGTCAACGGCCTTCATCGGATCTCCAGCACGCAAAAAATAGCAGTGCATTGAATGCGGAACCCTGCCCTGAGGCACAGTTTGGCCAACTGCAAAAAGTGCTTGGGCTGCGACTTGGCCACCATAAAGATGCATTGGGTCGTCAAAGAGCGTTCCTGCACGAAACACGTCGGTTTTTATTTCTTCCAGTCGTAAAAGTTGAAGCAAACTGGGAATTGGGGTTGTGATGTCATCCTCCGAATTTGGTTCAGATCCCGATATGGATTCCGACTCTTGTGACGGTTACAAGCCTACTTCTTGGTCATTCGTTCAACTTGAGCGGCAATCCCCTCGCGCACTTCTACGGATCGCCAAGCAGCTGCCACTTCTTCATCTCTTCCAGCCGGCACAGCCGCGATCAAGGCCAAGACTGGCTCATGGAGTTGGGTCTTCACAAGCGTGTATGTGGCACGAGGGACCTCAGCTAATCGCTGCGCTCGCGCAACAGCCACGTCGAGCAGTTCCTCAGCGTCAATGATCTCGTCAATCATGTTGATAGCCAGCGCTGCTTGCGGATCAATGGCTGCCCCGCCGAGCAAATGCTGCTGTAAGTGATGGCCCATCACGTGGCGAGAAAGTTCAATGAGCGCTGGCGGAAAAGGAACACCGACGTGTAGTTCAGGTAACCCGATGACACCATGCGACATGAGCCTTTGATCTGCAGCGAGGGCGAGAATCGCTCCGCCAGCAATCGCTGGGCCGTTCACAGCAGCGATAACTGGGCCTCCGTGATTAAAAATCGTGAGAGAGGTGCGCACTAACTCGCGAAGGAGTGAATCCGAGTACGTGGCCTCTGCTGCGAGTAAAGCTCGCAGATCCAAGCCCGCCGAGAAAGCGCGCTCATTGCCTGTTAGTACCACAGCCGCTTGGCGATCAACTGACTCAAAGGTCTCGTGAAGAGCGATCAAGAGGTCGACATCAAGCGCGTTAACTTTTCCATGGTTCATCCGCATTACTGCTACATCGCCACGCTTCTCAATGGTCACGCTATGAGTCATCTATTCCCCAAAAGTTGTTTGTAGGACCTTACGCATTCTTGCAGATCAGGACAGTGCTCAATCTAGAAGCGAATCGCCTTGAGTTCAAAAAACTCTTCGAGCCCGTGCGAACCGAGTTCGCGCCCAATTCCCGATTTCTTGTACCCACCAAAAGGAGCGTCTGCATAAAAGGCCCCACCGTTGATTGCGACTTGGCCGGTCCTGATTTTCCTTGCGACCTCGACCGCGTGACCCTCGTCTGCCCCCCAAACCGCGCCTGAAAGTCCATAGTCCGAATCGTTCGCAACACTAATAGCTTCTTCCTCACTATCAACAGGAATTACGACCAATACCGGTCCAAATATTTCTTCTCGCGCTACCACCATTTCGTTACTCACATTTGTGAAAATTGTTGGCTGTACGAAGTACCCCTTACCTGCGGGACGCTCTGGGCCACCAGCCAAAAGTGTGGCTCCTTCAGCAATTCCTTTTTCTATGTAGCCAATGACGACATCACGCTGGTGCGCTGAAACCATCGGACCTACCCGAACTCCATTTTCGAATGGATCACCGAGCACCTGCTTCAGGATCGCAGCAGAAAGTAACTCTTCAACTTTCTCAAGTTGCGATCTCATGACGATGAGCCTGCTCAGCGCAGAACACATTTGCCCATTGTTGGTGAAGGCAGATGACAGCGAGACTGAGACAGCTTTGTCCAGCGCTGCATCTTCCAAAATAATCGTCGCCGACTTGCCACCAAGCTCTAGTGCAACTTTTTTAATATCTTTAATTGCCAATTCACCAACACGGGCTCCAGCTCGCGTACTTCCCGTAAAGCTGACCATGTCTACGCTTGGGTGAGCTGCGAGAGCTTCGCCAACAACGGGTCCACTACCGCAAATCAGATTTGCTACGCCAACTGGCAATCCACTGTCATGAATTACTTCAAAGAGTGCAATTGCAGAGAGTGAAGAAAGCTCAGCTGGCTTTACAACCACTGTGCACCCTGCAGCGATTGCAGGTGCGATTTTAGCAACGATCTGATGCAGCGGAAAATTCCAGGGAGTAATCGCGACAACTACGCCAATGGGCTCGCGTACAACGGTAAAACCTTCATGTACTTCACTGACTTCAAGGGCATCCATTGCATCAGCGGTTGTGCGCAACACATTAAGTGCAAGTCCAACCTGGACAGCCTTGGAGATTCCGATCGTGGTGCCGACTTCATTTGTAGACAGCGCGGCAAACTCATCGGTTCGTGCTTCTAAGCCGTCAGCGATTGCGCGGATAATCTGAGTGCGAACCTCTCGAGGCGTCACACTCCAGCCTGGAAACGCTGCTGCAGCTGCCTCAACGGCAGCCTCAGCCTGTGCGACCGAAGCAGGAGAAAAGGATCCCAAAATCGATTCATCCGCAGATGAGTACACCTCAATTGCACTCTCACCGACGCCAGGCGACCACTCGCCTGCGATATAGACACCATCGCGAATAGTCACGAAACTGCTCCCTTGCCTACTAGATACAGACCAACTTGATCCACTTGCATAGCGGATCTTCCCTATTTTACGAGAGGCAGACTCACTTTGCAGTTGAAAACCTGAACTAGTACCTAGGTAGCTCGCTCTTACTTAACGACCCTAATGACATCAAATCCACTTCCTCGCAGATTCACGGTCGGAGCAGTCGGGAAGAACCGGGCCGTAATCCGAGTTTTTCCAAGAGGCCAGTTCGCTGGAGCCGTCCACACGGTAGTGAGCGCGCCATTAATCGGCTTGAGTCCCTTAACAACGGACTTGGTCTTTCCGCTCTTGTAGGTCATGTTCACTACGCCAACTGCCGTTGTTGGACTCAAAGCAATCGTGATAACCGTTGATTTACCGCGCTTTACCTTCGCATTAGCGTTGACCGTCAGCAGCGTAGACACCGGCTTGGCTGCCGATGTGGCAGATGGGCTCGGCGTCGGCGTAACTGATGGCGTGGTCGTTCCACCGACCTGCACAACATTTGTCACTGAAGGTGCAGCAGTTCCGTTCAGGTTTGTGGCTGCGACTTTCGCACTTATGAATTTGCCTGAATCGGCAGCAGTGACCACGTAGGTCGCTGCCGTCGCATTAGCGATTGCAGCGCAAGTGGTTGTTGCACTTGTCGTACAAGTTTGCCACGAATACACATATGCAGTTGGTTCGTACGCCCAAACTCCGGTCGATGTCGTTAAGGTTGCTCCGACAGCGACGGGCGTAGGCGTAACTGCTGGCGCAGTGACAAGCATCGGGGTTTGACCGCTGAGTACGCGAGCCACCTTGCCCGTTCCTGTTTCTGCCACCCACATATTGCCGTCTGATCCCTGTGAAGCGACCGCTGGCTTAGCT
>CANJCG010000055.1 GCA_947472655.1 Actinomycetota bacterium | reverse complement strand
GCTGTGGGTCAACGTGGAGCGTTGAACGGGATGCTCGCGTTGGTGATGTATGCCATTTTCGCCGGCACTCCTGCGCAAGGGCACAGTATTTTTGTCGATGGCCTTTGTGTTGCAATCGGTGGGGCGATTCACCTCCTTGTTGTTACTGCGACTGCTCTCATGCGGGATCGCACAGCGTTAAAATCTAAAAGGAGTTCGGCTCCAAACTTTTGGGTGCGCTTGCAATCAGGGTTCGCCGCTCCACACCATTTCCTTCGATATGGAATCCGATTGGCGTTAGCCATGGTCGCGGCTACCGCACTTTCAGACTTTCTCCATTGGCCGCATGAGTATTGGATTCCTATGACAGTTGCGTGGGTAAGTCGCCCAGACTTCGCCGGGACCGCAACTCGAGTGATTGGCCGTTTTGCTGGAACAGTCGGGGGTATAGCAGTAGCCGTGCTGTTCGTAGATGGATTCGCCTTGTACTCGTATTGGCTTTGCGTTGTAGCCGGAGCGGGCGCGGGCCTATGTCTTGCCTTTGTCAGGGCTAATTACGCGATCTCGGTGATCGGCGTGACACTCGTGATCATTTCCTTGTTCGCTTTGCAGGGGGAACCGGTAGGTGAAACCTTGGTGTATCGCTTGACTGCTACGGCAATTGCTTGTGTCTTGGCGCTTCTTGCCAGCTTGCTCTGGAGGCAACGAGAGACGTAGGCCTTTCGCCTTCGCCGAGGTTAGGCAATTTTGCCGCAGGTTAGGGGTAATGGCTTCCAAACCTTGTGACAACTAGTAACGTTAGCGCCAAGATTATCGACTGTGGAGGCCTCGTGAGCGACGAATTGTTAACAGAAGTACGTGGTGGAGTATTAATCGTCACCATGAACCGTCCGGCACAGCGCAATGCGCTCAATGGTGAAGTTATGTACGGCATCTCAGAAGCGATGCATCGTCTGGAAACTGATGATTCGCTCGTGGTCGGGGTAATCACCGGAGCAGGCGGCACTTTCTGCTCAGGTATGGATCTCAAAGAATTCGTTTCCGGTGGGTCTAACGCACCGAAGAGCGAGCACCCATATCTTTCACAGACACCTCCAGCAAAGCCAATCATTGCCGCAGTCGAGGGTTACGCCCTGGCCGGTGGCTGCGAGACAGCCCTTGCCTGCGACATCATCGTGGCTGGCCGTGATGCAAAGTTTGGTATTCCAGAAGTGAAGCGCGGATTAGTAGCTGCAGGTGGCGGCTTGTATCGGATGCCACGAGTTATGAGTTACCAAAATGCTGCGCTACTGGCACTTACAGGCGACATCATTTCCGCTGAGCAAGCAAAAGACATGGGTATGGTCACGATCGTGACGGAGACCGGTGGAGCGCTTGATTCAGCACTTGAAATCGCTGAGCGCATTGCAGCCAACGGTCCACTTGCTGTGCGAGCAACAAAAGAAATCCTTGCAAAATCTGCTTCATACACAGACGCAACGTTCATGGCGTGGCAACAAACAATCACTGGCCCGGTCTTCGCGTCTTCAGATGCAAGAGAAGGTGCAACGGCGTTCGCCGAGAAGCGCGCACCTCAGTGGCAGGCACGCTAAATCTGTATACACCGTTGAACATAATCTGGCAGTCACTGTTTTGAGGTGACTGCCAGATTTCTTTTTGAAGAAGTACCTAAATTGACGTGACAGGAGTTGCTTCAGCCATCGCAGCCAACGTTGCCGCAAACTCTTCACGCTCTTGAGGTGTTAAGACTTCATAGGCACGGGCGACAAGTTCATTCGTGAAGGCATCCGCATAGTTCATGGCAACACGATCGTCTTCAGTGACGTCCGCGCCTTCGCCTTCGTTCCAGCCATGCGTTTTGAAATAGTGCGGGCTCACGATCGCGTCAGCGACGCGAGTGGTAATTCCGCTGGCGAGGATGGCCACAATGTGCGCAGAGCCACGGAATTCTCGCAACACCATGACCAATTGATATGCACGAGCAATGGGATTAGGTGGGAGAGGTTCACTCGCCAGGCCGGCATATAGCGCTAAGCCTGAAGGATCAATGGTGCTGATGACTTTCTCGGCTAACGCATTGAACTGTGTAAGTCCTTGCACCGAGGCCAGATTTGCCTGGGCAAAGGCGTGAGCGCACGCGAAATGTTCCCGTGCGATTTGGCGAGGAGGCATGATGGCTTTTGCGCTATTCCAGAATTTTTCCACCATGGCGGGGGAGAAGTAGGCAAAGGCACTTTGCACCACGGCTGCTTCAGCATCACCCAAGACGCCACCACGACCACCGAAATAGAACTGCAAGCCGTTGAGACCTATTTCCTTGCCATGTCTGAGGGTCTCCGGGGTGAAGTAATAAGACCCGCCGATCTTGTTGATGAGGGGGTAGGTGGTCTCGATGAATGCTAAAAGTTCAGGATCCGTAGGCATAGAGGAAGATTATTCGTGTTTGAGGTGGTTGCGCATGGATATACCGGAACTTTTAGGAGGACGTGAGAGTCTGACCACTGACCGCAAAAAGAGCTACTACTCGTAATGGAGACGCACATGAATACACGTAAGGTTCTCAGTGGCTTGGCCGTCGTTGGAATGATTGCAGGTGGAGCAATCAGCATCATGGCCCCAGCAAATGCGGCTCCCTCTGCACCATCCAGCAGTGCCACCACAAATTACATCGTCAACTGCGCTGGCAAGACCGTAACGAAGCCCACTTCTATAGTGATCACCTGCGCTGATGCCGGTGTAGCAATCAACAAGATTAAATGGTCTTCCTGGGATCTCAATGCAGCAAAAGGTTCTGGAGTGCTCTCTTGGAACACCTGCCTGCCAAAGACCTGCGTGGCTGGTGTGACCGTGAAGTACCCAGTCTCCATCACCCTTGGTGGAGTAGCCTCAGCGCCAAACCTAAATGTTTTCTCAAAGGTTGAGGTTGCCTTCCCTAAGGCAGGCCCAGCCTCATTAGAAACGGGAACGTACACACTCGATAACGCAGTGAAGTAACACCTTTTTAGGTGAAAGTAGCCGCAGCGTGCGTTGCGGCTACTTTCCTTTGGCCACGGCCAGCGTTAAGCCAGCTCCTTGAAAACTGATGCATGACATGCACATCGGATGACTGCTCACGTCATACCCTGATGGTTCGATAGTCCTATGGCCATAGATCTCTCGAACCATTGGATCCAAGAGGGCTTTGTTGCCTTTGATACTGAAACCACTGGTGTAGATGTAACCCAGTCTCGGGTAGTGACAGCTGCTGCAGTGATCTTCAAGAATGGGGAGCCCGAATCCACCCGCTCCTGGTTGATTAAGGTCGATGTTGATATTCCGGAAATCACTACAGCAGTGCATGGCATCACGAATGAAATGAGCCAGCGCGATGGGCTGGATCAAGCGACAGCTTTGGCAGAGATGCGCGATTTCTTGGTTTCCACGGGCTTACCTATTGTGTGCTTCAATTCCGGTTTCGATATCCCATTATTCAATGCTGATCTCGAGCGCAAAGGGCTGGCATTGCTACCCACGAATCAAGTTTTATGTTCGTACGTCATTGATAAACGGTGCAACAAATATGTCAAGGGCAAGGCGCAGCGAAGGCTCAAGCCAACAGCCGAACGCTACGGACTAGAGCTTTCGGAAGCTGATTGGCATGGAGCACAGGCCGATGCGACTGCCGCAGGCAGAATTTTCATTGCCGAAATGGCTACTTATCCGCAACTCTCCATCTTCACAATTGAAGAATTGGCGAAGGAAATCAATACTTGGCGCGATCAGCAAGATCGCGAATTTCAAGAGTGGTTGGCTCGCCAGCCGCCTCGACCAGCCACGCACGAGAACTAGGTGATTCCTTCCGTCACGCACGACTGATCTGCGCACTTAAGTTCTATCCAAGGGGGTTCATGGGTTCGCTGAATTTTGGAGTCTTAGTATGAGTAAGGCTTACCTTTGTTGGGTAAGAGTGTTGATTTAAGTACCGTGATGCAGGAGGGAGGCGCAGATGGCCAGGCCGCACCTTGTTTTGAGTGAACGTTATTTTAACGCCGTTGCTTACACCTCTCATGCGCATTCCTGGCAAACCCGCAAAGGCGGGAATATCGCTTATATGTCGCATCTTCTGGGAGTTTCGTCGCTCATCATTGAGGCAGGCGGCGATGAAGATCAAGCCATTGCGGGGCTTCTTCACGATGCGGTGGAAGACGCAGGAGGCCTTAGGAGGCTCGCTGATATTCGCCGTCTCTTTGGTGATCGAGTCGCATCGATCGTTTTAGGTTGCTCAGATAACGTCGATGATGACGACGTGTGGATGGGTTACTGGGAACGGAAACAAACGTATCTCGATCGCTTAGAAACAGAACCAACTGAACTCGTTATGGTCTCCATGGCCGATAAAGTGCACAACTCACGAGCATTGGTTACTGATTTACAGATTTCTGGTCTCATGGTGCTCAATAAGTTCCATGGGACTCCCAGAGAAATTATTCACTATTACAAAGAATGTCTGCGGATCGGTATCAAAGCAGAGGTGAGCCCCACCTTGACAGCGCCGCTAGCAGTGGCGATTAGAGATATTGAATTCTTTGTCTACGGCGAGTAATTCAGCCAAACTTCACCGTCGCTCAGTGTTTTATATTTAAGTTTGCGCTGTTCTAAGTAATCAACAGCGAGATATGCATTCTCTGATTCGGAGTTGTCGCTTTGATAATGGGGGATGATTCGATCGTCAATTAAACTGAGACTTAATGCCTTGGTGGTTGGATCGTAGCCCGCAGGATTTACGGATGGGTCATCCATAAGTTGGATACCTTGGAGATCGATTCCTGCCACGACCGCTCCAGCGGAGTATCCTGCATACATCAGTGCTGGAAGTCGATGAGCTATGCGATTTTCATTCGCCTGCAAAAGCGCCGCTTTGAATCTAGCTTGTGTCATCGCTTTAGCGAGAACAAAGGTATTTCCACCTATAACCCAGATCAGATTGGCGCGCGTCAGAAGTGCAGTCAGTTTCGCATCGTCGGAGTTGACCAGCGGCTGATTGACTTTCTCGTGATGGAAATACGCCCGCAGGTCCAATTCTTGGCATACATAACCCAATGCATCAAGGCTTTGGGTTTCGTACTGAAGTGCGCTAATGCGTGTATTTGAATATGCATCCAACGCATTTAAAATGATGAGTGCCTTATTGGAGTTCGCGTCAGCAGGCCGCATGAGTTCAGGGTTGTTGCCCAACCCTTGTGAACTCAAATACAGCGCGAGTGTCATGAGTGAGATGGCCGCGGTGGATTGACCACCGAAAATGGGTATGCTGCAGTGGCGTCATCAAAGGTGACCCGCCATTGATAGCGCCCCTCTGGCAGATCAATGGGGGCGAAATGAAAAATAGCCCAAAGTGGAACATCTACGCCCGGGTAAGAACCATTGGGAAGAGTAGCGCCGGCGTGGTACTCAAAATTCATGGAAAGTGGCACGTCGACCGGTGCACCATCAGCGTCAGAAAGAACAAAGTTCCAGGTGAGGTCGCCCAGACTCATCCTGCTGGGGCTCACATGAGTGCGGACTACGAGCGAAAGAGGCGGCACCGGGCGGAAAGTCCAATTCCAGCCCATGCCAAGGCCGTACAGATTGCCATTTTGGATCTCAGCTCGATTGGCGACAGTAAGCATTGTTATTTCGGCCATGGCGTAAATGTAACTTCCCTACGAATTTGAAAGGGTGATGGTTACGGCAACTACCGTAACCATCACCCCAAACAACAGAAGTTGATTGTGCTGCGTGCTACTTAACTATTACGTCGTAGGTAGCAACCACAATCTTGCCGTTCGTTGCAGTGATTTTCGCGGTGCCTGCTCCAACAGCTCGGCCACCAGCAGATGCGGTGACGGTGCCTTTGCCTTCAGCGTCGCTGACAACGACAACCTTGGTGTTGCTTGACTTGAACTTCACCTTGGCAACAAAGCCGTGGAAGACGAAAGCCTGCTCCTTGACCAACTTGATGGTCGAACCTTTGTCTTTCTTGAGCACCATGACCGGAGTCCAGGTTGATGGGCTTCCGCCCACAAGGGCGCCAGTTGACGAAGACGCAGATGGCTTAGCCGTTGCGGTCGCCATGGCAGTTGGCTTGGCCGAGGCAGATGGAGTGGCTGTTGCTGCCATCGCACTTGGGGCAAGTAGAGCAGTTGCACCAAGCAGGGCTATTGAACCGGCGAGGAGGGCATTGGACTTACGCATCGGATAATCCTTTGATCGACGTAATATGAGATTTGACGTGACATTTACATGAGCGGTTCCCATGACTCTCATATCCGAAGGTTAGTCTGATCCCATGATCGAAGTCCGCAACCTCACCAAGCAATACGGAAGTGTCACGGCAGTTGATGACATTTCGTTCACCGTAGAGCCAGGAAAGGTGACCGGATTTCTTGGACCCAATGGGGCGGGGAAGTCCACCACGATGCGGATGGTCTTAGGTTTAGATCGCCCCACAGCGGGATCTGTGCTGGTCAATAGCCAAAATTATCGAGATACGGCAGCACCTGTGCACGAAATTGGGGCGCTATTGGAGGCAAAAGGTTTCGATAAGGCGCGTTCTGCACGCAATCACCTGATTGCCCTGGCTGCTTCATCAGGAATTGGCGCATCTCGAGTCGATGAAGTTCTTGCCATGGTGGGTCTCAATGAGGTTGCTAAGCAAAAAGCTGGGGGATTCTCGCTAGGAATGGGTCAGCGGCTCGGTATCGCCGTGGCCTTGATCGGCGATCCGCGGATTGTGATGCTTGATGAGCCGGTCAATGGACTGGATCCAGACGGCGTGTTGTGGATCCGTCATCTTCTACGCAAACTGGCCGATGAGGGTCGCACTGTTTTCCTATCATCACATTTGATGAGTGAAATGGAATTAATCGCGGATCAGCTCATCATCATCGGACGTGGAAAGATTTTGGCCGACACCACAATGAGCGCTTTCATCGATTCCTGGTCAACGAATCGGGTGCGTGTGGTTACGCCCGGGCTTCCAGAGCTGCAATCGCTGCTCACTGCGCGGTCTACTTCCATCGTTGTTGAATCCAGTGACACTTTCGTTTGCTCAGGTATTGACGCTGCTGTCATTGGCCAGACAGCTTTTGCGGCAGGAATTGTTCTGCATGAGCTCACTCCGCTCAGTGTCTCCTTGGAAGAAGCATTCATGGAACTCACCAAAGACTCAGTTCAATTCCATACGGGGGAGAACGCAGCATGAGCGTTGATGTTGATGTGACTTTTCCGCGGATAATTCGATCGGAGTTCATCAAACTTCGCACTCTGCGCTCCACGTGGATTTTGCTTGGATCGATGTTGCTTCTCTTCATTGCGTTCGGTGCGATCGCAGCTCTTGCAACAACCGGTCAAATTGATGACGGGCGAGGGGGACCACCCGCAGCACTGGGACTCGATCCCGTCACCACTGTTCTTGCTGGCGGCGGCTTTGCTGTGCTCATCATGTCGGTTTTCGGTGTCCTGTGTGGCGCTCGCGAATACGGCAGCGGCATGATTCGCACGACGTTGGCATTTGTGCCAAAGCGTCTGCCGGTGCTGTTGGCAAAAGTTCTTGTCCTAATCGGTTTAGTGATACCGGTTGTGATCCTCGCTGCTGTCGGTGCATTTTTTCTTGGCATGGCTGTCTTATCTGCAGCCGGTGACACAACGACAAGTCTGAGTGATCCCGATGCGCAACGGGTATTGATTGGAACTGCCGCATACATCACGGGGTTATCGGTTATTGGTCTGGCTCTTGGGATGGCAATGCGTTCAATGCCAGGAGCAATTGCAACGGTTATTGGCGGAGTTCTCATTCTGCCTGCGTTGTTGACTGCACTTCTGCCCGAATCCTGGCGCTCGGTGTTGAAATACCTGCCGTCAAATGCGGCAGCTCCTTTTACCGAAATTAAGGTTCGAGCTGACATGCTTGCACTTACGCCTGGAATTATCTTTTTCCTTGCTTGGGTGGTTGCTAGTTTGGTCGTAGCCGGCATTCTGTTTGTTCGACGTGACGCCTGACTGATTTGTCGGGCTAAGCCCCACTGGCTGCGGTATGAATCGCCGCAATTGCCCCGAGCAGAAGCCGGCTTCAAGGGCTCTCATGGCCTACCATCGCAACTGTGAAACTGAAGAAAATCACGGAGTCAATCAAGTTTGCTTGGGGGATGCGAGGAACCTCAAGCCTGCCTGTAGGTGATTATCTCACCCGCCGAGCAAATGGTGATGAAATGATGGCGAAGTTAGCGCTTCGCTCACCTCTGCCTGATGCGATCAGCACGACGGACATCACGGTAACTGGTCGCCATGGTCAGCGCATTCCTGCTCGCGTGTATCGAAAAGCCGGCTCAGATTCGCGGGCGCTCATGATCTTTGTGCATGGCGGTGGAATGATTATGGGCTCTATTGACTCTAATAATTCAACAGTGTCACGTTATGTCGACATCACAGGCATTCCCGCGTTATCGGTTGGATACCGGTTGGCTCCAGAACATCCTTATCCAGCACAGCAAGATGACGTTATCGAAGCGATTGCCTGGGCGTATTCACACGCAGGCGAACTCAATATTGATAGAGCCAACATAGGTCTTGTCGGAGAGAGCTCTGGCGGTGGCATCTGCGCTGGTGTCGCATTGAAGTTGCGTGACGCGGGAGATCATCCAATAGCGTGCTTACTCTTGGTGTATCCGATGCTAGATGATCGCACGAATTCGGCAAAGGCTATTGCCTCAAAGTTCTTGACATGGACCGTCGCAGATAACATCACCGGCTGGAATTGCCTACTCGAAGGTAAAGCTGGAACATCTGATGTTTCACCATATGCCGCGCCGGCACGAGCAACAGATCTCAAGAACCTGCCACCGACGTATATCGAAGTCGGTGATTTAGATTTGTTTAAAGATGAAGATGAAAAGTTTGCAAAGGATCTCAAAGCAGCCGGAGTAGCAGTCGAGTTCCATCTTCGCCATGGTGCGCAGCATGGTTTCGAGGTGATTACGCCTGAATTACGTGAAGGCGTATTCAAGCAGCGGGCAGCTTTCTTAAGCACACACCTGTCTGCTTAAGCCGACCAGCGTCGTGCATTGGCCCGATTTAACTGGTCCAATCAACGAGGTGCATGACCTGTGTTGCGCGAGTTGCTGCAACATAGAGATCAGCACCTCGCTTGGTTTGCAGGCTCATTGCATCGGGATCAATTACATAGACAACATCGAATTCCAAGCCCTTTGTATCGCGGGCGGTGAGAATTGCAATCGGGGCATCCAGCGCATTGTCACCGATGCCAAATGCATCACTTGCTGCCAAAAGCATCGGCGCCAGAACCTCAATTTGGTCATCGGGGACGATGACAGCCGTGCGACCTGCGAGATCTTTAACGCCGGAAATCACAAGTTGGGCTAATTCGCCTTGTTTCACGGTATGACGCTCAACGGGTGCACCTTCACGTACAGGATGCAGTTCTTGGGCGTCGCCGCCAGCAGCAGTCAGCAGGTCAGTTGCTACATCTGCGATCTGTGAAGTGATGCGATAGGTAACCGTAAGCACATGCAGATCCAGATTGCCGCGAACATCACCAAGAGCTTCCTCCCAGTTTCGCGCCCCGGCAGCATGACTAGTTTGTTGAACGTCACCAACAATCGTCATCGATTTGCGAGTGGCTCGCCGAGATAAGACTCGCCAAGCCATCCGCGAAAGCTCTTGAGCCTCATCTACCACGATATGCCCGTAGACCCAGGAGCGATCAATGGAGGCAAGCTCGGCAACTGATCGCCGTTCATTGGAACTGGCCATTCGTCCAACCAGGCCAGCGGCGTCGATCCAGCCACCCATCTCGGTGTTATCCAACGCTTGGGCGGCGTGCTGGAGTTCATGACGCATTTCGGCTGATTCGCGAGCATTGGCACGAGCGGTGTCAGGATCCCATGGGCCTAGAAGTTCTGCGGCCTCGTCGATGAGTGGGATGTCGTCAATCATCCAAGGGGTTTCTCGCGTTTTAAGAATCAGTGCTTGTTCCTGCTTGCTCAAAATCCCATCGGCCGCTGCCTTGAGTAATGCGGGAGTTGATAGCAGGCGGCGAACGAATTCGTCCGGGGCTATAGGCATCCACATGAGGTTCAATTCGCGACGAATATTTTTGTCTTCAACGAGTTCACTTACGTGGTCGCGGCGCACTTCAGAATCTGATGAGTCCTCACCATGCTGTTTTGCTCGATAGGAAGCTAGGTGATCTAGGGCTCGAGTCAAAAATGACTCTCGTCCAGCGTGGAAACTCTGATGGCGCCCGACAGCTCGTTCAGCATCTGCTAACTGCCGAGCTGTGATTTTTACTTGCGAGCGATCTTCCATGGTGATGGAAACATCAGTGCGTGGAATGCGACGCCTTTGCTTCACCGCATTAGCAATGACTTCAGCCAAGCGCAGGTCACCCTTAATTGCTGAGACTTCATCAAGGTCATGCTTTCTTGCATCGATCCCGGGATACAACTGACCCGGGGTCAGGAGAACAACGTCGGTCTCTCCCAAACTCGGCAGCACCTGATCGATGTAATGCAAGAACGTAGGTGAAGGTCCAACAATCAAGACTCCGTCACGGGCAAGCTTGTCTCGGAACGTGTAAAGCAGCCAAGCGGCCCTATGCAAAGCCACAACGGTTTTACCTGTGCCCGGTCCACCTTGCACCACGGTGAGTTGATTCAGCGGGCTTCGAATAATTGAATCTTGATCAGCCGCGATGGTCGCGATGATGTCGCCCATTCGACCATCGCGTGGAGCATCGAGGGAAGCTGCAGCAGCGCGCGACTCGGTCATAGTGGGATCGCTGAGAATCTCATCCTCAACATGAGTAACGGTGCGCCCACGCAGCACGATACGCCGACGCAGTTGGATGCCTAGAGGGTTGGCGAAGGTGGCCTGATAAAACGGAGCAGCATTGGGCGCCCGCCAGTCGATTAAGGCAGGCTCTCCTTCGGTGTCGCGTAATCCAATGCGACCGATGTGATGGCTGCCGGTGTCTCCATCGATGCGCCCAAAACACAGGCGAGTGTCTGAAGCTCGAGCCTGCCTAATCTGGGCAATCAAGTTGTCCATCATTGCTTCGCGCTCGAGTTCATCTTG
>CANJCG010000054.1 GCA_947472655.1 Actinomycetota bacterium | reverse complement strand
TCGAGGCTTCCAGCATTCGCTTGAGGACATCTTGCAGGCCCCGAGCGCTCAAAATGCGATCCCTGGCTAATTCATCTGGATCACCCGAAGCTGGGTCCTGAGGCAGATAGCCAACTGAGCCAGTGGAGGTGATTTTTCCAAGGGTGGGAAGCGTTTCCCCAGCGAGTGCCTTTGTGAGCGTGGTTTTCCCCGCACCGTTGCGCCCGACCAGGCCGATGCGATCGCCCTTAGCGACTCTGAAACTGGCTTGAGATAACAAAAGCTGCGCACCAGCTCGCAACTCCACATCTGTGGCAACAATCATTGAGGAATATATGGATCTTTCACTAGGGAAACTGTCTTTGAGCAGGGGAAACACACTGGCCAGAAAGACCAGAGTGGAGTCACAACAACACTAAATTTGGAGTTGAATCTCCACGGCCAAAGGGCGAATCCAGGCACCCCACGCGTAATCGGCAACCGTCTGCATAAGCCAAGGGTACGCGGTGGGCGCAGACCGAATTACCAAACACCCTCAGTGACACCAGATTTTGAACTTTTAGAGATTGAATCCCAAGGATCGCAACATGTCGCGACCATCGTCTGTGATCTTGTCCGGGCCCCAAGGTGGCATCCATACCCAATTGATACGGAAGTCATCGACAACAGCACTCAAGGCAGCCCGTGTCTGGTCTTCGATGACATCTGTGAGCGGACAAGCCGCTGACGTCAACGTCATGTCAACGGTGGCGATATTGGTGTCGTCAATCGTAACCCCGTAGACCAAACCGAGGTCTACCACGTTGATGCCAAGCTCCGGATCGACAACATCACGCATCGCCTCCAAAACCTCATCTTCGGTTGCGGTACTCATGTTTGCTCTCCTGTCGTTAATAAACCGGCTTGTATTTCAGCATCTTGCAAGGCCATCCAGGCCAACAACGCACATTTCACTCGAGCTGGGAATTTCGCAACACCAGCAAAGGCAACCGCATCTCCAAGCACATCTTCATCAGGTTCACCAACGCCCTTTGAATGCATTAGGTCAATAAACGCTAGGCGAGCCTGTTCGCTTTCCACCATGGACTTGCCTTGTAAGAGTTCAACGAGCACGCTCGCGCTCGCCTGCGAAATTGAACAGCCTTGGCCTTCATAGCCGATCCGCAGGCCGCCGCTTTCATCCACGCCAACCTCGACCGTGATCTCATCGCCACACGTTGGATTTACATGAAAGGCACTCGCGAGCGGGTGCTCGAGTAAACCCTTACCCCGTGGGTTCTTGTAATGATCCAAAATAATGTCTTGGTAGAGAGCTTCTAGGTTCACGCGTTCACCCCAAAAAAATCCTGAGCGGCTTGTATACCAAGGACTGCTTTATCGAGGTCGGCAAAATCGTTATAAATATAGGGAGAAATCCGCGTGGTAGACGGAACGCCAAACCGACGGCAGGTCGGCCAGGCGCAATGGTGTCCCACCCGGACCGCTACTCCAGTGCTATCTAGAACTTGCCCTACATCATGTGGATGCAGCCCCTCAACCACAAATGAAATTGCGCTGCCACGATCATTTGAATCCGTAGGTCCAATAATGCGTACGCCATCGAGTGAGTTGAGCGCATCGAGGGTGTATTGCGTTAACGCATCCTCATGTGCGGCGACAGCATCCATCCCAATGTTCTCGAGATAGCGAACTGCAGCAGCAAGACCCACTGCTTGCGCTGCCATGGGCGTCCCCGCTTCAAATTTTGCTGGCGGCGACGCGAATGTGCTTTTCTCCATCGCAACCATTTCGATCATTGAACCACCGGTCAAAAAAGGCGGCATGGCATTCAGAATGGATTCTGTACCCCACAAACACCCAATTCCCGTTGGTCCCAGCATCTTGTGACCGCTCCAAGCCACGAGATCTGCGCCCAGCTCATCAAGCCTCACTGGCATATGCGGAATCGATTGGCATGCGTCAATAATTCCAACGGCGTTAACGGCGTGTGCAAGCTCCATGAGATGGCGCACTGGATTGAGCGTTCCTAGAATATTGGACTGATGAACAACGCTGACAGCCTTCGTGGTCTTGTCAATGATCGAGTCAATATTCGTCAGATCCAAACGACCTTCGTCGGTGAGTGGAATCCACCTCAGAGTTGCACCTGTTTTGCGGCAAACTTCTTGCCACGGGACCAAATTAGCGTGGTGCTCCATTTCCGTAACGACAATCGAATCGCCCGGTTTAAGTACAAACTGCGGGTTCGCTGAGTGCGGTTCGAACTGCGCGAGTGCTGTCGCGTTTGAAAAGGCATAGGCGGCGAGATTCAGACTCTCTGTTGCGTTCTTGGTGAAGATCAAGTCTTGACTTCGTGCGCCATTAAAGTTGGCAATTGTGCGTCGTGCATCTTCAAAAGCATCGGTCGCTGCCTCTGCCAGTGCATGAGCTCCACGATGGACAGCTGCATTGGCGTGTTCATAGAAATCACGTTCAGCATCCAGAACGACAACAGGCTTTTGCGATGTTGCACCACTATCGAGGTACACCAATGGCTGTCCCCCACGCACCGTGGTGGACAGAATCGGAAAATCAGCCTTGATGGCTGCAACATCGAGAACAGTCATGTGTACTAGGCGCTCGGTACTGTCGTGAAGCGCTCGTAGCCATCGGCTTCGAGAACGTCAGCAAGTTCTGGCCCACCTGTTTCGACGATGCGTCCGTCTGAGAACACGTGCACCACGTCTGGAGTGATGTAGCGAAGAATCCGCGTGTAGTGGGTGATCAGCAAAGTGCCGGCCCCTGTTGCTTCACGATAGCGATTCACACCTTCGGAGACGACCCGAAGAGCGTCGACGTCGAGTCCCGAGTCGGTTTCATCCAAAATTGCAATCTTTGGTCGCAATAAGCTCAGTTGTAGAATCTCCAGCCGCTTCTTTTCTCCACCGGAAAAGCCCTCATTGAGATTTCGTTCGGCGAACGAAGGATCCATCTGGAGATCAGCCATGGCTTCCTTCATTTCCTTAATCCATAGACGAAGCTTGGGCGCTTCACCGCGGGCAGCAGTCACTGCAGTGCGCAGGAAGTTTGCAACCGAAACGCCTGGTACCTCAACGGGATATTGCATCGCCAAGAAAAGTCCAGCACGGGCACGCTCATCGACACTCATAGCAAGTACATCAACGCCATCAAGAGTGATGGTTCCTGACGTGACGGTGTAGCGAGGGTGACCCGCGATGACATAGGCCAAGGTTGATTTACCCGAACCATTGGGTCCCATGATTGCGTGAGTGCGTCCTGAATCGATAGTCAGAGTGACACCGCGAAGAATGTCTTTGGGGCCAGTGTCGGTGTGGACCTGCGCGTGCAGATCAGTGATGACTAATGAGCTCATGATTGGAACCTTCCATCGGTGGAAACAGGATTCGGAGAAGCAGAAACTTCGATGTGCGTTATTCCCGCATCATCTACAAGTCGGACTTCATACGTAGCAACAGGACTTAATGCTGGTGGTGATAGAGGCTGCCCGGTGCGCAGATTAAATTGCGAGCCGTGCAACCAACATTCGATAGTGCAGTCGATAACTTCACCCTCGGAAAGAGATACATCCGCGTGAGAGCAAATATCAGAAATAGCAAAAATTCCTTCAGCACAATTCACAACGGCGATCGGGCGATCAAGAACAGTAACCTTCATAGCACTTCCCATCGGAACATCGGTGAGAGGACCAACGCGAACAAAATCACTCATCGGTATCTTCCACTGGCGAGATTCCGAGTCGATCTGAGATTGTCACTAATAGCGAGTCTCGCCACGTGTCGTTGCCAATGCGTCCCAAAACATCAGCAAAGAAACCACGAACCACAAGTTGACGCGCCTCGTCGAGTGTGAGACCACGTGACTGCAGATAGAAGAGTTGCTCATCATCAAAACGACCGGTGGCACTTGCGTGACCCGCGCGCACAATGTCTCCTGTTTCGAGTTCAAGGTTGGGCACTGAATCAGCGCGTGAACCTTCAGATAACAAGAGATTGCGATTTGACTGATGGGTCTCGGTACCAATCGCGTCTTTGCGAACTAATACATCACCAATCCATGCGCTTCGCGCGCCAGGATTAAGCAGAGCACCCTTAAAGATTACTTCGCTTACGCAGTGTGGTTGATCATGGTGAACGAAAATCCGGTGCTCAACATGTTGCCCCGCATCGGATAGAAAGACTCCGAATAGTTCGGCACGCCCTCCAGGAGCGGTGTATTGCACTGAACTCTGAATACGAACGGCTCCCCCACCCAAAGTTGCTAGTGCCCCAATAAAGGTGGCGTCACGGCCAACAATGACGGGCATCTGTAACGCAAGCGCCGTAGAAAATTCGCCTTCGACCACAGTGATAACACGCAAGTGCGCGCCATCGCCGACGTTGATCACGATTGATCCACTCACATTTCCTGTCAGCGTCTGGCGTATAACGACTGTTGCAACACTGAATTGGCCCGCAACAATTTCCAAGTGCTGATAAGAATTGTGTTCGATTGTCGTCAGATCAACAATGACCGGTTCAGCCCATTGTGCTTGCGCAGGGATCTCTAGAACCCCAGCCTTTTTTACATTGGCTCGAGCAATCGCTGATGCGAGATCAATCGGGATCCACGAACTCGCCACCTCAGACATCGGCACAACGTTGACACCGTTACCCGTTGCCGTGACGAAACCGGCAGCTGGATCAGCATCAAAGAATTGCTTTAAACGGTCAACTGGAGAAAAGCGCCATTCCTCATCCCTTGCGGTGGGTACCGTAAACGCTGCTGGGTCCAATGAATGCACCCGCGGAGCAAGATCCATTGGTGGAGCAATAGTGATCGCACTCATCCGACAGAGCCTTCCATCTGTAGCTCAATGAGACGGTTCAATTCAATGGCGTATTCCATTGGCAATTCACGTGCAATTGGCTCGATGAAGCCACGCACGATCATGGCCATAGCCTCATCTTCAGTCATACCTCTGGACATCAAGTAGAACAATTGGCTGTCGCTAATTTTTGACACCGTCGCTTCGTGACCCATTGATACGTCATCTTCGCGAACATCGATATATGGATAGGTGTCAGATCGAGAATCGTCGTCAATAAGGAGCGCGTCGCATTTCACTGTTGCACGTGAGCCGTGGGCGCCTTCATTAATCTGAACCAAACCGCGATACGAGGTTCTGCCACCGCCACGCGCTACGGACTTTGAAACGATGGTTGATGTCGTATTTGGAGCAGCGTGAATCATCTTTGATCCAGCGTCTTGATGCATCCCCGGACCAGCAAAAGCCAGAGACAATGTTTCTCCATGGGCCCGCTCACCCATCAGCCACACTGCTGGGTACTTCATCGTCACCTTGGAGCCTAGGTTTCCATCTATCCATTCCATCGTGGCGTCTTCGTAACAAATTGCTCGCTTGGTTACCAAGTTGTACACATTGGTTGACCAGTTCTGGATGGTTGTGTAACGGCAACTTGCGCCCTTCTTCACAATGATTTCCACAACAGCGGAGTGAAGTGAGTCAGATGAATAGATCGGTGCCGTACAGCCTTCGACGTAATGCACCCTTGCACCTTCGTCGATGATCATCAACGTGCGCTCGAATTGGCCCATGTTTTCGGTATTGATACGGAAATAAGCCTGCAATGGAATTTCAACATCCACACCTTTTGGTACATAAATGAAAGAACCACCAGACCAGACAGCCGTGTTCAATGCAGCAAACTTATTGTCACCCACCGGAATGACCGTTCCAAAGTACTCTTTGAAGAGTTCTTCATGCTCGCGAAGAGCGGTGTCTGTGTCGAGGAACAGAACGCCCTGCTCTTCTAGGTCTTCGCGAATCTTGTGATATACCACTTCAGATTCGTATTGTGCGGCTACGCCAGCGACCAGTCGCTGCTTCTCAGCTTCTGGGATACCAAGACGATCGTAAGTATTCTTGATGTCATCAGGTAAATCTTCCCAGCTCGTGGCCTGCTTCTCTGTAGAGCGAACAAAGTATTTGATGTTGTCGAAATGAATTCCGTTGAGGTCTGAACCCCATGACGGCATCGGCTTACGATCGAACAGCCGAAGTCCCTTCAAACGCATATCCAACATCCAGGCCGGCTCGTTCTTGAGCGCACTGATATCGCGGACGACCTCTTCGCTCAATCCGCGACGGGCATTAACACCAGCCAGATCAGGGTCATGCCATCCGTAGTCGTAGCGCCCCAATTCATCAATTGCTGCTGCCTGTTCAGTACTCATGCGAGTGCCTTTCTCTGGACGAGTGGAATAACAGTTGTGCACACGCCATCACCATGAGCCAAAGTGGCAAGTCGAGTGACGTGGAGTCCTAATGCGTTGCCTAGCGCTTGTGTTTCTGCTTCACAAAGTTCAGGAAATTCAGTTGCCGCATCGATAACCGGGCAATGGTGCTGGCACAACTGAACGGCATAGCCGCCATCGGATGTTTGTTCAACGGAAGCTGCGTAACCGGCGTCCGTCAAAGTTTCGGCCAGTTGCTCGACAGCGATGATCGTGCTTTCAGCGGGGGCGCTGAACTGCTGCATGAGTTTCGCCGCACGCCGTTGAGCAAAAGCAACGACACCGGCCTGCCCCTGAACTTCAGCAACGAATCGCAGAGCCTCGATGGCTAATGAGTCGCTTTCCTGGTTGAGCGCAGCTCGCCCACGCGAGGTCAGACTGAACACCACGCTCGGACGACCGCGCCTCTTCACTGGCGCCGGGCCGTACGGAGATCTCTCAGATCCTTCAACAAGTCCCTGACTGGTCAGGCTTGAAAGCGATTTTCTGATGGCTGCAGACGTGAGGTGTAGTCGTTCGGCCAACTGCGAGGGAGTTCCCGGTCCTTGAGCGAGCAGACTACGAGCAACGCGCTCGGCAGCATCTCCAGGGAATTTCACAACGCCATTGTTGCGTAATTCGCCGGAATCACAAAACCCGGGGGTCTATGGGCTAGTCGAGGCTGCTTATGCTGATCACATGGCTGCTGTGGAAATCTCCCGATTAGTGGTCAATTACGGAGAAAAAATAGCGGTCAATGGTCTGGATTTCACAGCACCCGAAGGAGAGATAACTGCTCTTTTAGGGCCAAATGGCGCGGGAAAGACCAGCACGATCGAAGTCGCCTGTGGCCTTCGCACTGCCTCTCGCGGCTCAGTCAAACTTTTCGGGCAAGATCCACAAGCGCCAGGCATTCGCGGCCAGATGGGTGTCATGCTGCAAACGGGTGGCCTGTACCCCACCGCGCGGCCACTTGAATGGCTGACATACCTGGCCAAGCTCTACCCAAATCCGCAAGACCCTGGAACCTTGCTGAGTGCAGTTGGTATCGATCCTGGGATCCGGACCCAAACTCGACGCTTATCTGGTGGCGAACAGCAACGAGTGAAACTGGCCGCTGCACTGCTCCCCCGAGCAACCCTGCTCTTCCTTGATGAGCCCACTGCCGGCCTTGATGCTCTTACCCGTCGCAATCTCTTGGACTTATTGCGCCAGCAACGTCATGACGGTGTAGCGATCATTTTAACGACTCATCTCTTGGCAGACGTAGAAGATCTCGCGGACTCGATCACGGTGATGGCCAAAGGCAAGGTGGCGATGAGGGGCACTTTGGCGGAGCTCACTGGAACTCGCGACGCAATTTCGTTTGGCGCGCCAGCAGCGTTGACACTGGCCGATCTGTCAGAGAAATTGCCCGATGGATACGTGGCGAACGAGACAGCGCCGGGCAAATACGTTATTACAGGTAAGCCGACTCCTGAAATAATGTTAATCATTACCACTTGGTGCTCAAATATAGGTGTGATGGCAAGCGAACTAAGTGTTGGCAATACATCACTGGAGCAGTTGCTCATCGACGCGTCAATTGAGATCACGCCATGACGCCGGCACACCTTCCACACATGTCGGTCAACCAATACGCCTCGCCTAGTCGGCGTATTGGAGCGCATGCTTTATGGGAGCTCAAACTCCTCCTACGAAATGGCGAGCAACTCTTATTAATGTTCATCGTGCCCGTTGGACTACTACTCGCACTTGGCTTCACAAACTTATCGACGAAGAGCATTGATTCAGCTGTGCCCACAGTCTTTGCCGTGAGCATCATCGCCACATGCTTTACCTCATTGGCAATCGGCACCGGATTTGAACGCCGATCAGGCGCTCTTCGCTATCTCGGAACCACTCCCCTTACTCGATTCGATCTTCTCGTGGGCAAAATCATCGCAACAGCAGTGCTCACGCTCATGTCGATCACCACCATTACGATCGCCGGTCTGTTTTTAGATTGGTCACCAGCACCATCTGGCGTTGCTCAAGCACTCGTAGTTGCAATTTTGGCGATCGCTGCTTGGACGTCCTGGGCCATGGTCATAGCTGGGCTATTTAGAGCTGAGGCAGTGCTCGCAATCGCGAACGGATTGTTTCTCGTATTCATCATGTTCGGTGGCGTCATAGTTGCCAGTTCACAAATGCCAAACGCTGTTGGAAGAATCGTTGATCTGCTCCCAAGCGCTGCGTTGGCCAACGGGCTTCGTTTTGCCCTTGAGCAGGGTTCCTTTCCTGCAATGTCAATCATCGTGCTCGCAATCTGGGCTGCTGTCGGAATGTTTGTTGCTCAGCGAACATTCAAATGGGAACCCTGAAGATTATGGAGACCGTAAATATGGCAAGTCAGCGTGCAGGTCGCACCGCGCGAGGTATCTACGTGGCAAACCTCGTTGCCCAAGCCGCAATCGTTATCACCGGTGCAACAGTACGAGTAACCGGCTCCGGCTTAGGCTGCCCGACTTGGCCTCAGTGCGTTGACGGTTCCTACATACCCACGATTCACCAAGAACAGGGCTGGCACAAACATGTGGAGTTCGGCAACCGCGCCCTCACATTTATTCTCGTGGTTCTCGCCGTAGCCGCACTGATAGCAGCCGTAGTCGACCAGCGTCGGCGCGTGGCCAATGGCGGGCAAAGTCGCAGGTTTTTACTGGCACTAGCGGCTATTCCGATCTTGGGGACCTTCGCCCAGGCTGTCTTGGGTGGAATCACTGTCCTCACGGGCTTAAGTCCAATCACGGTGGCATCACACTTTGTCGTGTCAATGATCCTTATCGCAGGGTGCGTGGCCTTGGTCGTTCGATCACGAGATGAAGGTGATGCAGCCCCTACATTGCTAGTTCGCTCCGAGATCAGAAAACTTACGTGGGTATTACTTGTTATCACGGGATTGGTTGTGGTGCTCGGGACAATCGTCACAGGAAGCGGGCCGCATAGCGGTGATGCTGATGCGGAAAATCGTTTCAACTTAGATCCACGAACAATCTCGTGGTTGCATGCCGATGTGGTTCTGCTGTTCGTTGGGCTCTTAATTGCGCTATTGCTCGCACTCCACCTCACAAACGGTCCACGTAAAGCGATCACACTGGCTTGGACACTTGTCGGAATCACACTGGCGCAAGCAAGTGTCGGTTACACGCAATACTTCACTGGTCTACCTATCCTCCTGGTACTGATTCACGTGACAGGAGCGGTTGGGTTGTGGGTGGCAATACTTTTCATGCCATCAACAGAGAGAACACGCGGGCCGTCTGGCCTTAAAAAATAAACGGATCAATGGCAACAGCGAGAAACAACAACGCCAAATAACTAATCGAGTAGTGGAACAAACGCATCGCCCGACTCAGTAAATTCTCGTCTTCTCGACGCGCAGCACCCAGCAAGCGATATGCCTCGTAGATAAATACCGCACCTAAGACGACGGCCGCGACTGAATACACAGGCCCCATCGGTGCAACAGGAATTAGTGCGAGTGACACCAGCACCATGACCCAGCTGTATCGAATAATCGCCACACAAACATGCTCTGAGGATTTCAACACTGGCAACATCGGCACGCCTGCGCGCTCGTAGTCATCCTTGTATTTCATTGCAAGCGGCCAGTAATGCGGAGGTGTCCAAAAGAAGACAATCAAAAAAAGAACCAGTGGCGTCCAGGTCAATGACCCCGTAACTGCCGACCAAGCGATGAGCACCGGCATACAACCCGCAGCGCCACCCCAAACAATATTTTGAGCAGTCCGACGCTTCAGCCAAATCGTGTAACCGACCGCGTATGCAGCAATAGCGACGAGCGCCAAAACAGCGGCCAAGTAATTTGTCCACCAAGCTAAGAAGAACGCACTGGCGATACTGAGCAAGAATCCTTGGAATAAGCCAGCGCGAACACTAACAATGCCCATCGCGGCTGGACGCTTATCAGTGCGATGCATCAGAGCGTCGATATCCCTGTCGTACACGCTATTGAGAGTGTTGGCGCCCATCGCGGCTAAAGCACCGCCAAGCAAGACAGCGATGGTGGCCCGAAGGGTGGGCAAACCCTGAGCGGCTAAAAACATTGTCGGGACAGCCGTGACTAACAAGAGTTCTACGATGCGGGGTTTCGTCAGAGCAACATGTGCAGCCATGCGCTGGCGCGGCGTTGTCTGCGGCGCCTGGAGACTTGTTGTCACGCCCCTACCCTAGCCGTGGAGTCGTGGTTCCAAGAGCCGGTCGACCGCACTAGAGTTTTCCTTGTTACGGCACTTGAGTGGACCAGCTCTGACGATCGAGCAACAGCATTCCTTCGTGCCTTAGCCATGGATGCAGTACAAAAGGCCGGAAACGGTCATCCCGGTACCGCAATGACCCTGGCTCCACTCGCTTATGTTCTGTTCCAGCGTGTCATGCGTCACGATCCATCCCAACCGTCTTGGATCGGTCGGGACCGTTTCGTGCTCAGTTGTGGTCACTCCAGCCTGACCCTGTATAGCCAGCTTTTTCTCAGCCAATATGGCCTCACCATGGGTGACTTGGAATCCTTTCGCACTACAGGGGCTCGAACTCCTGGACATCCGGAGTTTGGCCACACGGCGGGAGTGGAGACCACCACAGGTCCGCTAGGCAATGGTCTGGCCACCGCCGTGGGAATGGCTATGGCTACGAGATATGAGCGAGGCCTATTCGATCCAGATGCACCCGCTGGTAGTAGCCCCTTTGATCACCACATCTGGGTAATCGCTTCTGATGGTGACCTTCAAGAAGGTGTTTCCGGTGAAGCCTCCTCGCTTGCAGGCACACAGGCTCTCAGCAACTTGACCGT
>CANJCG010000053.1 GCA_947472655.1 Actinomycetota bacterium | reverse complement strand
TCGCCCTCGCTTAGTTGCCATCAATAAAATCGATATTCCTGACGGTCGCACAATGGCAGAACTTGTGCGTCCAGCGTTAGTCGGTCGCGGATACCACGTCTATGAAGTATCAGCGGCAACCCATGAAGGACTGCGCGAGTTGACGTATGGCATGGCTGCACTTGTGGCCAAGGCTCGCGCTGCAGTGATTCATGAGATTGCTCCACGCGTTGTTATTAGCCCTCGAGCAGTCAACGAAGAAAGTTTCGTTGTCACGCGAGAAGAAGCCGGTTTCCGAGTTCGGGGTGAACGCCCAGAGCGTTGGGTGCGCCAAACTAACTTCAGTAACGACGAAGCTGTGGGCTATCTCGGTGACCGATTGGCTCGCTTAGGGGTTGAAGCTGAACTCATTGCTCAGGGTGCAATGCCAGGAGTCGCAGTCATGATCGGTAAAGAAGAAAACGCCGTAGTCTTCGATTGGCACCCATCAATTCAGGCAAATACCCGGTCAGAAGCTTCGCCACGTGGCACAGATGTGCGTGTGCATCTCGGTGAAATCCAGCGCAATGAGGACAATAGCGTTTATGACGACTGAGGTTCGTAGTGCGATCGCGACTGCATCGCGCATTGTTGTCAAGGTGGGGTCATCTTCATTGACCCTGCGTGACGGCGGCATCAATGAAGAGGCGATTACTGCGTTAGTTGTTGAACTTGCTAAACGTCGCAGGCTTGGACACCAGGTCGTACTCGTATCCAGTGGCTCAATTGCTGCCGGCTTTCCAGTGCTAGGGCTCACCCAACGCCCACGTGACCTTGCAACACAACAAGCTTCAGCAAGTGTTGGTCAGGGCATGCTTATTGCGCAATACAGCGCCGCCTTTGCAGAGTTTGGTTTGACCGTTGGTCAGGTGCTGCTCACTGCTGAAGATGTCACTCGCCGTGCGCACTATGGAAATGCACAGCGCACGCTCTTTCGCCTACTTGAACTTGGCGTAGTGCCCATCGTCAACGAGAACGACACAGTAGCCACAGAAGAAATTCGCGTGGGAGACAATGATCGTCTTGCTGCATTGGTAGCCCATGTCGTGCAGGCGGATGCTTTGGTGTTGCTTTCTGATGTCGATGGTCTTTATGACGGTCCGCCGACAAAGGGTGGTTCGACACTTATTACCTCGATTGCATCAAACGCAGATCTTGCCAATCTGAATATCGGCGGTGCTGGAGATGCAGGCATCGGCTCGGGTGGTATGTCGTCAAAGGTTGAAGCAGCGCAGATTGCAACATCGGCTGGTATCCCAGTGTTGTTGACATCCGCGGCCTTGGTGTCACAGGCATTAGGTGACGCTCAAGTAGGCACAGCCTTCGCGCCAACCGGAGAACGCTCATCAACAAGACTTTTATGGCTTGAACACGCCACCACGGGCACCGGTCGGCTACATCTGGATGCAGGAGCGACGCTGGCAATTACTCAGCGCGGCTCCTCGCTTCTACCTGCAGGCATTACTTCCGTAGAAGGATCATTCTTGGCTGGCGATCCCGTTGATCTTGTGGACGAGTCTGGGAATGCAATTGCGCGAGGCTTGGTGAACTTTGATTCCACCGAGTTGCCAAGACTGCTGGGTCGTTCCACCAAAGAGTTAGCTTTGGAGCTTGGCCCGGCCTACGAGCGAGAAGTGGTCCATCGTGATGACCTCGTGCTTTTACGCGGATAAATTCAGATCGTTAGGCTTTGGGCTATGAGTGATGATCGTGAAGAAGTTCTTGAGGTAGCCCGGCGTGGTCGAGCTGTGGCCAATGCTGTTCGCCAACTCACCCGTGAAGCCAAGGACTCAGCACTCTTTGCGATCGCCGACGCCCTTGATACGCGCACATCTGAAATAGTTTTGGCGAATCAAATTGATGTAGAACGCGCAAAGCAAGCAGGAACGGCAGACGGCATTATCGACCGTTTGACCTTGGACGCTCCTCGTATTGCTGCTATTGCCGATGCTCTTCGTGATGTTGCCGCGCTGCCAGATCCATGTGGCGAGGTGGTGCGTGGCTACACCCTTGCCAATGGTTTACAAATTCGTCAGGTGCGAGTGCCAATGGGTGTTGTCGGGATGATTTACGAAGCGCGACCAAATGTCACTGTTGATGCTGCAGGATTATGTTTGAAGAGTGGCAACGTTGCACTTCTACGCGGATCTTCCTCTGCTGCAACAACGAATGCTGCGCTGGTGAACATAATGCGCGATGCTCTTGTCACTCAAGGAATTCCAGCTGACGCGATTCAACTTGTTCCCGGCCTTACCCATGAATCGACTCGTCACTTGATGACCGCCCGCGGACTTGTCGATGTGCTTATTCCGCGTGGGGGAGCAGCCCTTATTAATAACGTCGTAGAGAACTCAACGGTTCCGGTGATCGAAACAGGAGTCGGCAATTGCCATGTCTACATCGACAAAGATGCTGATATTCAAAAGGCCATTAACATCATTGTGAATAGCAAAGTGCAGCGTCCAAGTGTGTGTAACGCTGCCGAGACTTTGCTGGTGCATCGAGACATTGCTGAAATATTCTTACCGATGGCTGCCGCAGTTCTCCACCAAAGCGGAGTCACCTTGCACGCTGACCAACGGGCATGGGAGCTCACTGTCGGCACCGGAATTCCTGTTGAGCTCGTGACTGATGAGGATTGGGCCGCGGAATATCTCACTTTGGATCTTGCAGTTGGAGTTGTTGATTCAGTTGAACAAGCCATCGCTCACATCCAGCACTGGTCCACAGGTCATACCGAGGCAATCGTGACTGATAGCCAGTCAGCAGCTGCGGCATTTGTCGCTGGAGTCGACTCGGCCGCGGTCATGGTCAACGCTTCCACCCGGTTCACCGATGGGGGAGAGTTCGGTTTCGGGGCTGAAATCGGGATTTCCACTCAGAAACTTCACGCTCGTGGCCCCATGGGATTAGCCGAATTAACCACCACGACTTATGTCGTAACCGGGGATGGTCACATCCGAGGCTAGGCATTGGCTAAACTAAAGGCGTTCGTCATCCAAGGAAGGAATGAGTCATGGGTTTGATCACTACCGCCGTTGCACTTGCAAGCGAGGCTCCGGTAGATAACCCTCAGATTTCCGCCTATGCCTTCGGCCTGTTCACCTTCGCAGCACTTGGACTTCTCCTGGTGCTCACGATGATGATCAAGGTCGGCCGCTAACCCTCGTGAAATCCTGGCGCCTTGGCGTCTTTGGTGGAACCTTCGATCCGATCCACTCCGGCCACCTGATCGCAGCGGCATCGGTTCGTAAGGCTCTTGAACTTGATCTCGTCATCTTTGTTCCCACGGGCAATTCTTGGCACAAGCTTCCAGGACCACTGGCACCAGCGATGGATCGCCTAGCCATGGTTGATCGGGCTCTTGCAGACTACGAAGGTTTTATTTCGTCATCGGTTGATATTGATCGACATGGCCCCACCTACACAATCGATACTTTGACTGATCTGCAAGCACATTGGCATGGCGAAAATATTGATGACGAAGCCACCTGGTTTCTCATAACCGGCGCTGATGCGCTCGCAGATTTTCCTACTTGGAAAGAGCCGGAAGAAATCTTGAAGCGTGCTCAGTTAGTGGGGGTTACTCGGCCCGGGTTTTCGGCCCCTCCTGGACCGCTTCTCACAGGTCATTCCATTGTGATCGAAGCTTCGACACCTGACATTGCTTCAAGTGATATTCGACTACGTATTCGAGAAGGTCGTTCTATCGAAGGTCTCTTACCAACAGTGGTAGCCGACTACATCCAAACGCATGCCCTATACCGCGAAACCCCAGTAGGCCTGTGATGCCACCAGAGCATTCACATTCTCGGCGCTGGATCGTCATACTTATCGTGGTTGCAGTTGTTGCAACGGGAGCAGTCATTTCAGCCTTTCTTGGCGATGCTGGGCTGCCCGCAGGGCGGGCATCATCCGCGCCTACGCCAGGAGTATCTCCCTCGACACCATTAACGAAAGCTGCGGTTAAGTCACAGCGCACGTTGCTGTTACAGATTCGAGATGACAGCCGTCGCGTTGTCTATTCAGCGCTGTTCGCTACAAGTTATGCATCGGTCAGCGGTGCCAGGATGCCAATACCAACGAACCTTTTGGTACCTATCCCCGAATGGACTGCGTTGGCTTTTACCGGCGATGCGGCAGACACTCTGCAGAGTCAGCACGCCCTTGAAGAACTCTTGGGTGTAGATATTGATATGTCTCTCGTATTGGATCGTTTGGCACTCTCTGGCTTGTATGACGCGGTGTTAACCCCAAGGGCTGCGAAGCAAGCAAAGGGGTCAACCGATATTGATCAGTGGGTATTCAAGTCGCTCATCAACTTGCCTGCATCCCCGCCAGATACCGGGCAGCTCCTCTTAAGTCTTGGTCACATGGCGCGCTCGAGTGCTCCTAATGCGGAGTTGGTCGACTTGCTCCTAGATCTACGCAAGGACGCTCGAGCCAAGGAAATCGTCGCAGTGACACTGCCGACGCGGTTTGTCCGTGCAGGTGGGGCGGCAATGGTGATCCCAGGAGCCAGTGAAGTTGTGTTGCGCAAGAATTTTGCCCTGACTTTGCTCACTCCAGGTCAAGCCACTCGACCAAGAGTCGTACTCACGCCAGCTGGTGCAACTGCTGCTCAGGTAGCCGAAGCGACCGCAGCGCTTATCGATGCCGGTATGACTGTCGTACCGGGTACTCCGATTGCTCGTCGAACATATTCAATTGTTCAGATCCCAGAATCTTCGATAAGTCTTGGAATCGGGCGAAAAGTTACGACTGCGCTCGGGCTGTCTCCTCAGGATATTCGCGAAACCAAGAGCTCTCGCGTTGATGCTGAAGTTCTCTTGGGTTTGGGCCCCTCAACCCTGTGAGAGGCTTGCAGCCATACATCCGGGTATCCGGACCTAGAAAAGGATCACCTTGAGCGCGACTGAAGCAGCCAAGAATTTGGCGATTGAAGCAGCGTTAGCTGCCTCCGACAAACTGGCGACAGAAATTATTGCCATCGATGTCAGTGAAGCGATCGCAATTACTGAGGTCTTCTTGATGGCCACAGGCGCCAATGAGCCACAGGTTAAGGCCATAGTTGACGCAGTTGAAGAACGTCTACGCAAGATTGGCGAGAAGCCATTACGCCGCGAGGGCGAACAACAAGCCCGCTGGGTCTTGCTGGATTACGGCGACATTGTTGTGCATGTACAGGTTGCCGAAGAACGCATTCACTACGCAATTGAGCGCCTTTGGAAAGACTGCCCACTTATTGAGCTTCCCGCAGAAGTACACCTGCCACGCGAGGTGCAAGGAGTGCCTGAGTGAACCAACCACGTCGAGTGGTGTTTTGGCGGCATGGTCGAACAGATTGGAACGCTTCTTCGCGATTTCAAGGTCAGTCCGATTCCATGTTGGATGAGACTGGAATTAAGCAAGCGGCCGCGGCTGCATTGCAACTTGCAAAGCTTAAACCGGCATACATTTTGTCTTCGGATTTGCAACGCGCTCATCACACTGCGATGCCGCTTGCTGATGCACTTGGCCTAGAAGTAGTTCTCGACGAAGGACTGCGTGAAACCTTTGTCGGCGTATGGCAGGGGATGTTTCGCGCTGATATTGAGCGCGAACATACACAAGATTTACAAGAGTGGATTGCCGGAACAAATATTCGGCCAGGGCTCCATGGTGAAACACGAACTGAAGTTGCGGCTCGCGTCAGTGCAGCAGTTAATCGAGGGCTGGCTCACATTGGTCCAGGTCAGACACTGGTATGTGTGACCCACGGAGCTGCGGCAATGTCGGGTATCGCAGCACTGCTTGATCTGCCACTCGAGAAGTGGCCAATCTTCGCTGTCATGCCTAACTGTGCTTGGTCAATTGCAGTGGAAACACAGACACCCACGGGTCCGGCTTGGCGATTGCAGGAGTACAACACTCGCGTTGCGGAACTATGACTGTGGCGAAAGGATAATGAGCAGGGGTGAAATTCTCATCCCCACTGCGCCAGATATGATTCTGGTTCCCGTGTTGGCAAGTAGCTGATACTTGGGGCTGTGGCGCAGCTGGTAGCGCACCTGCATGGCATGCAGGGGGTCAGGGGTTCGAGTCCCCTCAGCTCCACCAATTCTGGTTACTGAACAACACGGTAATGCTCCAAGGTGGCATCGGTTGCGTAAGCAATACGTACACCCGCAGCCTTCGAAGTTAATAACCCAGTAATGATCGCTTCAGTAAGCACTTCACCGGGCGCTACAACCGCCACTCCGGGTGGATACGGGGCAATGAGGTCCGCTGATATCCGACCAACAGCATCTGCCCACGGCACCATTTCAGTTTGTGCGAAATAAGCCTCCCGCATAGATATCGCTATCTTGGGAACGACCGACCAACTCAGTGCTGTTGCACTTTGTCGCGGTTGTGATTCGACTGCTTTCAGAATCGGGATGAGGGCGCTGGCGAGTACTTCAAAGTCATTTGGCGTGTCAGCGAGCGTGGCAAGGAAAACGAGAGTGTCGCGGTCAGCCATTTCCACTCGGATTCCTTGCGTGATCAATGCTTGTTCGATTTCAACGCCTGAAGCACCCAGTTGATTTGCCCGGAGGACTATTTTCACCGGGTCAAATCTTCCTGTTGGAAAATCGGAAGCGTTAAGAAATATCGTCTGAGAAAATTCGCGCTGCACCCGCGCCTTGAAGAAATTCACCTGTTCGATGAGGCTACTCAGAAGTTCTTCACCTCGAGAAACAAGGAGCGCACGGCAACCATCTATTGATGCAAGGGGAGCGCCGGCAGGAGACGTGGTGTGGGTGGTCTCAAAACTTTGTTCGAGGCGATCGATATTAAGAAATTGCATTCGAGCGACAAGCAAGGCAGATGCGCTATACCCAGGCAGAGTCTTGTGCATACTCGTAATGAGAGCGTCGGCTTCCAACTGCATGGCATGTTGTGGAAGTTCTGGATGAAAACCAAAATGCCCACCCCAGGCTGCATCCAAGATCACCGGAATGCCGAATTCGTGAGCTCGCGCGATCAGCGGCGGTAAGTCAGAAATCGTTCCTAGGTAGCCGGGCTCAGTAAGCAATACTGCTATTGGATTGGAAGCAAGAGTTTTTTCAAACTCAGATAACGAAATTCCAATAGGCACTCCGGTTGTCTCGTCAATCTCAGGCATCATCCAGATTGGTTCAAGACCGGCAAGCACGAGAGCACTAAGAACTGAGCGATGGGCCGTACGACTCACAGCGACGCGATCGCCCGGGCGACCAAGAGCGAAGATCACTGCTTGGTTGGCGTGGGTGGAGCCGCCTGTTGAGAATCGTGCCCAGTCGCCTTGCCAGGCTTTTGCCGCGAGTTCCTCAGCCTTGTGTAAGACCTGATGAGTGAGCTTGATTTCATCGAGTCCGCCGTAGAGCGGCGTATCAATATCAACCACCTGACCAAGACCAAGATCAAGGCGCCCAGCCTGCTGTTTATGCCCAGGAATCGTGAAGGGCGTGTGCTGAGTCTCAAAATAAGAGAGATACGCATCGAGTAGGGGCGCGCTGTCACGCAATTCACTCACATTGGAAGGATAACGGCCTGGCGCGAGCAGTTACGCGCAAGCCTTACACTTTTTCACATGACGGTTGAGACTTCCCTAGTCCAAGAGCGCCGATTGGTGACTCCCATCCCCGGACCAAAATCAGTAGAAGCTCTTAAACGTCGAGCCGCAGCAACGTCAGCAGGCTTGGGAATCGCTATTCCGGTTGTCATCGAGCGTGCGCACGATGCAATCTTGCAAGATATCGATGGCAACTGCATCATCGATCTTGGTTCAGGTATTGGCGTAACGAATGTTGGTAACACGAACTCTCGAGTCGTGGCTCGAGTCATTGAGCAAGTGCAAGCACTCACTCATACCTGTTTCACTGTGGCCCCATACATGGGCTACATCGAAGTGTGCGAAGCGCTTAATGCCATCACGCCAGGCGATCACCCAAAGAAGTCTTTATTAGTCAACTCCGGTGCTGAGGCCGTGGAGAACGCAATCAAGATTGCTCGTCATTACACCAAACGCCCAGCAATCGTTGTCTTTGAACATGCCTATCACGGACGCACCAATCTTACGATGGCATTAACTGCGAAAAACCTTCCATACAAAGAAGGTTTCGGCCCATTCGCAAATGAGATTTATCGAATGCCACTTCCTTACTCTTACCGTTGGCCGGGCAGCCTTGACACCATCACCCAAGATTCGCTGGACGAAATCACATTGAAGATCGAAAAAGAAATTGGTGCACATAACGTTGCAGCAATTTTGATCGAACCGATTCTTGGTGAAGGTGGTTTCATTGTTCCGCCGCAAGGCTTCATGCCAGGGCTGGCTGACTATGCAAAAGAAAACGGCATCGTCTTCATAGCTGATGAAGTGCAATCCGGTTTTGCCCGCACTGGAGACCTCTTCGCAGTCAACGAGGAAGGGGTTATTCCTGATCTCATGACCTTGGCCAAGGGCATTGCCGGAGGGTTACCCCTTGCTGCAGTAACAGGGCGAGCCGAAATTATGGACTCAGTTCACGCAGGCGGCTTGGGTGGCACTTATGGTGGCAACCCTGTGGCTTGCGCCGCAGCTCTTGGTGCGATCGAGAGCATTGAGCAAGACCATTTGATGGAACGTGCCATTCATATCGGTCAGATATTGAATGAATCGCTGACAGCCTTGGCTGCTCGTTACCCAGTCATTGGCGAGGTTCGCGGGCGCGGTGCGATGCAGGCCATCGAACTGGTCTACCCCGGCACCAAAGAGCCAAATGCCGAGGCAGTGAACGCGGTAGTGAAGTACTGCCAGAGTCAGGGCGTATTGATTCTGACGGCCGGCACTTACAACAACGTGATTCGCTTCCTTCCGCCACTTGTGATTACCGATGCTCTACTCCTGGATGCACTTCAGGTTCTAGAGCAGGGCTTTGCATCCCTGGCTTCGCTCTGAAGCACCTAGCCCACGCGCAAGGCCCCGACCATGGTGAACCCAGCTTTCATGCTGATGATGTTTAGGGGATCGGTTCGCACTTGGGCATTGTGTTGCTAGATAGGCTTAAGCCCTTGATCTTGGAAAGGAAATCGTGAGCGAGTCCGCAATTGAGCCTGGTTTTTATGACTTCGAGGCGATCCAGGAGCGTTGGCTCCCGGTGTGGGACCAGATTGCTCCGTTCCGTTCCGGAACCGCCGACGATCCACGGCCTAAGAAGTACGTATTGGACATGTTCCCGTACCCATCTGGCGATCTCCATATGGGTCACGCAGAGGCCTATGCCTTAGGTGATGTTGTTGCTCGTTATTGGGTGCAGCAGGGATTCAATGTGATGCACCCAATTGGTTGGGATGCATTCGGTTTACCAGCAGAAAATGCAGCGATCAAGCGGTCCTCTGATCCGATTGAATGGACCTACGAAAACATTGAGCAACAGAAAGTGTCGATGCGACGTTACGCATGTTCATTTGACTGGGATCGGGTTTTCAACACCTGCGATCCTGAGTATTACAAGTGGACCCAGTGGTTCTTCCTGCAGATGTACGAACGTGGTTTGGCTTACCGCAAGGACAGCGCTGTCAACTGGTGCCCGACTTGTCAGACGGTATTGGCAAACGAGCAGGTGGTCGGTGGACTTTGTGAACGTTGTGATTCTGTAGTCACCAAGAAAAAGTTGAACCAGTGGTACCTGCGAATTACCGATTACGCAGACCGGTTGCTCGATGACATGAAACAGCTCGAGGGCAACTGGCCAGAAAAAGTGCTGCTGATGCAACGCAACTGGATCGGTAAATCAACTGGTGCTGAGGTGCTCTTCGAAGTCGAAGGACGCAGCGAGCCTGTCACGGTGTACACAACACGTCCTGACACATTGTTTGGGGCGACGTTCTTCGTCGTTGCTGTCGATTCAGAACTTGCAGCAGACCTGGCTGCTGGAACTACGGCTGAGGCCGCCTTCGCCTCATATCTTGCTGAAGTGCGTAAAAGCACTGACATGGAGCGGTTGGATTCAAGTCGGTCAAAGACCGGTGTGTTCCTGGAGCGTTATGCGATTAACCCCGTCAATGGTGAACGCATTCCTATTTGGGCATCGGATTACGTACTTGCCGACTACGGCACGGGTGCGATCATGGCGGTTCCGGCTCACGATCAACGTGACCTTGATTTTGCCAAGACCTTCGACTTGCCCGTTCGGGTTGTGGTTGCTTCCGTTGAGGATCCCGCAGTCACAGGTGTTGCCACGGCTGATGATGGTCCGCATGTGAATTCAGGACCATTGGATGGTCTTGGAAAAGAAGAAGCGATCGCAGCAATAATTGAAGTTCTTGCGAAACGCAAAACTGGTAAAGAAGCGGTAAATTACCGTTTGCGCGATTGGCTGATTTCACGTCAGCGTTATTGGGGCGCACCTATCCCGATCATTCATTGCCCTGCTTGCGGTGAAGTTCCGGTTCCGCTTGATGAGCTTCCAGTGCGATTGCCATCTGCGGAAGGCTTAGACCTCAAGCCCAAGGGTTCCTCACCGCTTGGTGCAGCTACCGAATGGTCGCATGTGCCTTGCCCGAAGTGTGCTGGCCCAGCTGTACGCGACACCGACACGATGGACACATTCGTCGACTCATCTTGGTATTACTTGCGCTACCTCGATCCAACAAATGACACAGCAGCATTTGATCCAGAGTTAGCGCGTCAGTGGCTTCCAGTTGATCAATACGTTGGTGGCGTTACGCACGCAATCTTGCATTTGCTCTATAGCCGATTCTTTACCAAGGTGCTGTTCGACATGGGTCTCGTGGATTTCACTGAGCCATTTACGCGATTGTTGAACCAAGGCATGGTTGTCATGGATGGCTCAGCAATGAGTAAAAGCCGCGGTAACTTAGTGCGGCTTTCGGATGAGCTCAATGACCATGGTGTTGATGCAATTCGGTTGACCATGGTTTTCGCCGGACCACCCGAAGATGATGTTGACTGGTCTGACGTGTCACCTGGAGGATCCAAGAAATTCTTGGCTCGCGCTTGGCGGCTGTCTGGTGATGTGACTAGCCCTGTTGGCGTCGACTTCGCTACTGGTGATCTCGCGCTTCGCAAGATCACTCATAAAGCTATCCATGATGCGTCACAAGCAGTGGAATCATTTAGGTTCAACGTCGCAATTGCTCGGGCGATGGAACTTGTGAACGCGACCCGAAAGGCCATCGATACTGGCCCGGGTGCGGCAGACCCTGCTGTTCGT
>CANJCG010000052.1 GCA_947472655.1 Actinomycetota bacterium | reverse complement strand
TAACGAGATTATTGAAGAAGAGTTCAGTGATGCAGTTGAGCTGGGTCTAGGTGAACTTCCCAAGCCACGCGAAATTTTCGAATTCCTTAACCAATACGTCATCGGTCAAGATTCCGCGAAAAAGTCGTTAGCTGTAGCGGTCTATAACCACTACAAGCGGGTGCAAGCCGGTGACTCTGGCAAAGAAGATGCCATTGAGCTCGCGAAATCCAACATCTTGTTACTTGGGCCTACCGGCTCTGGCAAAACATTGCTAGCCCAAACGTTAGCCAGAATGCTGAACGTGCCTTTTGCCATCGCAGATGCAACCGCACTAACCGAAGCTGGATATGTGGGTGAAGATGTTGAGAACATCCTGCTCAAACTCATCCAGGCCGCAGACTACGACGTCAAAAAAGCTGAAACTGGCATCATCTACATCGATGAAATCGACAAGGTCGCTCGCAAAAGCGAAAACCCGTCGATCACACGCGATGTTTCTGGTGAAGGTGTTCAGCAAGCCTTGTTGAAGATCCTTGAAGGCACCACTGCATCGGTTCCACCACAGGGTGGCCGCAAGCACCCACATCAAGAATTCATTCAGATCGACACCACCAATGTGCTGTTTATCGTCGGTGGAGCCTTCGCGGGCCTTGATCAAATAATAGAGCAGCGCCTTGGCAAGAAAAAGCTCGGTTTCACATTCGACAGCCTCGGTGAAGCGCGTTCAACTGTTGATGCCAGTTCACTTGATGTTTTCAGCCACGTCATGCCAGAGGACTTGTTGAAGTTCGGGATGATCCCTGAGTTCATCGGTCGCTTGCCAGTCTTCACTGCAGTGAACAAACTAGATCGATCTGCTTTGGTTGCTGTACTCAGCGAACCAAAGAACGCGCTGGTTAAGCAGTACATGAAGCTCTTTGAACTCGACGATGTTGAGTTGGAATTTACTCCGGAAGCGCTCGACGAGATCGCAGACCAGGCTCTGGTTCGTGGCACGGGTGCCCGTGGGCTTCGCGCCATCCTTGAAGAAGTCTTGCTCCATGTTATGTATGACGTGCCAAGCCGCACTGATATAGCCAGGGTGATCATCACTGACGAAGTGGTGCGAGATAACACGCTTCCGACCTTGGTTCCGCGCGAAGAAGAGCGCCAAGACAAGTCTGCATAACTGATTGAGCTCGCACCGATCGACTGCTTTCCGATGCTTTCTGGATTTTAGGGTCACCCATTTGACCGGACTTGTTATGTTTTGGCTACCGCTCACATAGCGAAAACACAACGAATGCGATAACTTCGTTCACGCCGCCTTGTTTGTGAAGTTCTGGGATCGCTGGGGGGCATCCCAGGGTCTCGCGATCGGGGCGGTTTTACTCTGTGGCAGCTGCAAGCACCACAGAAACCTCGATGTTTGCCCCAGCTGCGAACGTGAGGGATTGAATCGAACCAGCTGATGAGAGATCTTTTGCAGCCAACTGCAGTCGCTTATTTTGATCCTCGCTGGCACTAATGACCGCTGACTCTATAACGGCACGCATGCTGACTTTTGCATCAGATTTTGACTTGCGAATCTGCGACAAGGCTTCTGAGACATCCGCAACCATTGCAGCGTCCCCATTGCCGGCAAGGGCCAAGATGGCCTCTGAGCTTGGCCATGGGCTGCGATGAATCGTGCCTTCTTGCCACCAGCTCCAGACCTCTTCGGTTACGAATGGCAGGAATGGTGCGAAGAGTTTCAAAAGTGCATCCAAGGTGGTTGCAAGAGCAGCTTTCGCAGAAGCAGCACCAGCTACATCAGTTTCGCTGTAAGCACGCACCTTCACGAGTTCGACATAGTCATCGGTGAAATTCCAGAAGAAGCTCTCAGCAACTTCCAACGCGCGGGCATAGTTGAAGTCTTCAAATGCAGTCGTTGCTTGTTCAACAGTTTTGGCAAGTTGAGCAAGCAATGCCTTATCGACATCTTCACTGATCGCTGCGTCATTTTGTGTTGCATCCAGACCGAGAACGAACTTGCTCGCATTCAGTAACTTGATTGCCAAACGGCGACCAATTTTCATTTGACCGACATCGAAAGCAGTGTCGGTGCCTGGGCGACCTGATGCGGCCCAATAGCGCACCGCATCGGCGCTGTATTCATCGAGGAGGCCCATAGGGGTCACAACATTGCCTTTGGACTTACTCATCTTCTTGCGATCTGGATCCAAAATCCAGCCAGAGATCGCGGCGTTGAGAAATGGCAGCCGGTTATCTTCTAAGTGACTGCGCACCACAGTGCTAAAGAGCCAGGTGCGAATGATTTCGTGAGCTTGAGGGCGCACATCAACGGGTGATACTCGAGCCCAAAGATCTGGATCTCGTTCCCAGCCGCCAGCGATCTGAGGAGTAAGTGATGAGGTAGCCCAAGTGTCCATTACGTCAGGATCGGCCATGAAACCACCGGGTTGATTGCGAGACTGCGGGTCAAAGCCCGCAGGGGTATCCGTGCTCGGATCAATTGGAAGGTCTGCTTCTTCGGGCATCATGATCTCGGAATAGATCGGATTTCCCTCTGAATCTAAGCGATACCAAAGCGGGATTGGAACACCGAAGAAGCGTTGGCGAGAAATCAGCCAATCGCCGTTCAATCCTTCAACCCAATTTTCGTAGCGAACTTTCATATGTGCTGGATGCCATCTGATTTCGCTTCCGCGCTTCACAAGTTCTGCACGAAGCTCTGGGTCGCGTCCACCATTGCTGATGTACCACTGTCGAGTCGTAACAATTTCAAGTGGCTTATCGCCCTTTTCGAAGAACTTCACCTGATGCATAATTTCGCGCGGCTCGCCAACAATGTCACCGCTTTGATTCAACAGTGCAACGACGCGTTCTTTCGCAGTGTGACTCGTGGCTCCGGCGATGTGCTCGTAATGCGCTTTGGCTTCGGAGGTGGTAATCCACTCTGGAGTTTCAGGAAGAATACGTCCATCCCAGCCGATGATTGGGCGGGTAGGCAGTTGTAGTTCGCGCCACCAGATGACGTCGGTGAGATCACCGAACGTACAAATCATTGCGATGCCTGATCCCTTTTCCGGGTCAGCGAGTTGATGCGCCACAACTGGAACTTCCACGCCGAAGATTGGACTAGTGACAGTCGTACCGAAAAGTGGTTGGTAGCGCTCATCATCTGGATGTGCGACCAAGGCGACACATGCCGCTAGGAGTTCTGGGCGAGTGGTTTCAATAAAGACTTTGGTGCTTGGATCGAGCGTAGTTGGGAAGCCAATTCGGTGATAAGCGCCCGGGCGTTCGCGGTCTTCAAGTTCTGCTTGGGCGACCGCGGTGCGAAATGTGACATCCCACAGTGTTGGCGCTTCAGCTTGGTATGCCTCGCCACGCTTCAGGTTGCGAAGAAAAGCCAGTTGGCTGACCATTTGTGAATTCGCACCAATAGTTTGATACGTCTGCGACCAGTCAATGGATAAACCAAGACGGCGCCACAACTGTTCGAAGACAACCTCATCTTCAACAGTAAGTTGTTCACACAGTTCGATGAAGTTGCGACGGCTGATAGCAACTTGCTGCTTTGCATCCGGCGTTGCTGGTGGCGAAAAGTCTGGGTCATACGGCAGGCTCGGATCACAACGAACGCCATAAAAGTTTTGTACGCGGCGCTCAGTGGGCAAGCCATTGTCATCCCAGCCCATGGGGTAGAAGACTTCGTAGCCGCGCATCCGCTTATAACGAGCCATGCAGTCGGTGTGGGTGTACGAAAAAACGTGTCCGACATGCAGTGAGCCACTGACCGTTGGTGGCGGCGTATCGATGGAAAACACTTGGTCGCGCGTCTTCGTGCGATCAAAGGTGTAACTGCCTTGTTGGTCCCAGGCAGCAGCCCAACGATCTTCAAGTCCGTCAAGGGTGGGCTTTTCAGGTACGCGGGTGCCGGTCATGGTGGGCAATCTTATTGTTTGCCTTGCATTGCCTAGAATGCTGAGTCGTGAGCCGTTCCCAAGAAACAGAGTCCGCCGCCCTCAACGAGGTATGGCAAAACCTGCTCGCGCGGTGGCCAGAAAGCCAATTAGAGCCATCGCTCTCACGAATTGCCTCCCTGACCACCCTCTTAGGGGATCCACAGAGCGCTTATCCAGTGATTCATGTGACGGGCACCAATGGCAAAACCTCGACTGCGCGCATGATTGAAATCATGCTGCGGTCCTATGGCCTGCGAACTGGGCTTTTCACCTCGCCGCACCTCATTGACCCGCGAGAGCGGATCTGTCTTGACGGCGAGCCGGTCGACGCTGAGCGCTTTTTGCATGTCTGGAATGACGTGGCGCCCTATGTCGACTTGGTGGATGCGAACTCAGTTGCCGATGGTGGGCCAAAATTGTCGTTCTTTGAAGTGATGACAGCCCTAGCGTTTGCTACGTTCGCCGATGCGCCTGTGGATGTGGCCATCATCGAAGTTGGCATGGGTGGATCATGGGATGCCACGAATGTGGCCCATGGTCAGGTTGCGGTCATCACCCCGATTTCACTTGACCATCAAAATTACCTTGGCAACACCGTCGAACAGATTGCCGCTGAAAAAGCCGGAATTATCAAGCCCGATTCTTATGCTGTTATCGCCGCTCAAGATGAAGCCGTTTCAGAAGTTTTATCTGAACGGGTAGCTGAAGTTGGCGCAATCGCATTTCGCGAAGGTACCGACTTTGGACTCATGGATCGTCAAATTGCAGTTGGTGGCCAGATGTTGAGTCTCCTTGGCATTGGTGGCCGTATTGATGAAGTCTTTGTGCCACTTTTTGGCGAACATCAAGCGCACAATGCGGCTGCGGCGCTTTGTGCAGTTGAAGCATTCATGGGAGCCGGTAAACCGCCAGTTGATGACGATGTCATTCGTGCAGGGCTCGACCAACTCACATCACCTGGACGATTAGAGATTGTTCGACGAACACCAACTGTTGTGCTGGATGCCGCACACAATCCAGCAGGTGCCGTCGCACTTGCTGCAGCTCTTGAGGATTCATTTGAATTCGCAACTCTGATCGGTGTCATCGGAATTCTTGAAGACAAAGATGCCTTGAACTTCTTGATTCCACTTGAGCCAATTCTTTCCACCGTGATTCTTACTGAACCCTCATCACCGCGCGCAATGTCTTCTGAAGCCCTAGCCGAAATCGCAAATGAAGTATTTGGCGAAGATCGAGTGATCATCGCCAAGAATTTGTCTGAAGCTATTGATCAGGCCGTCACCCTCGCTGAAGTTGACGCGGTCTACGGGGGCGGGGGAGTGCTCGTCACTGGATCGATCGTGCTTGTTGGAGAAGCCAAGGAAATGATGCAAAAGGGAAGGAAACACCTCCAGTGAAGATTCTGTGTTCTGCCGTTTTGAGCATGGAAGCGATCGTGGTGTTCCTAGGCATTCTCGTTGCGGGAACTAACGGCGACCACGACAACAAAACCTTGATCTTCATCCTTGGATTTGCATTAATGGTGGTGTTGTTCTTAGCCGTTGGCACATTGCGCCGACCATGGGGCTTAACCGCAGGCTGGATATTGCAGATTCCGGTCCTAGCGATTGGTGTGCTCGTACCGGTCATGTTCATTGTCGGTGGGCTTTTTCTCGTGCTTTGGTACGCGGCTATTCATCAGGGCACCAAGATCGATGTCTTGAAGGCCGAGCGAGCACGCCAGATTCCACCGGTAGGCTAGGGCTTCACCAATTTCTTTGAAGGAGCAACATGTCTGAGCGCACCCTCGTGCTAGTTAAGCCTGACGGCGTCGCCCGTGGCCTTGTCGGCGAAGTTCTCAGTCGCATCGAGCGCAAGGGCTTCACCATCGTCGCTTTGGAAATGCGCACTCTGCCTGTTGCCATCGCCGAAGCACATTACGCCGAGCACGCCGGAAAGCCCTTCTTCAAGAGCCTCGTGGAGTTCATCACTGGTGGACCGCTTGTTGCTGCAGTGATCGAAGGCGAAGCAGCAATCGTGCAGTGGCGCAACATGATGGGTGCGACAAACCCAGCTGCAGCCGAAATGGGAACCATTCGCGGTGATCTTGCAACTCAGATGCAGGAGAACGTCACTCACGGTTCAGACTCACCTGATTCGGCAGCTCGCGAAATCGCACTGTTCTTTCCAGAGCTCTAGAAGGTCTGCGAAAAATGCGTCCCTCCGCGCTCGGCCTTGGTTTAGGCGCAGCTGTTGGAGGGTACGTAGGTTTCAAGGCTCGCGGTAAAACATTGGTGCCATGGCCGGCAAATGTTCAGGGGGCATTCCCAGGTACTCTCGGGGGAATCACCGGTTTGCTCACTGGAGTTGGCGTTGATGTGTTGATCGCGGCTGCACGGCGACCACAGCGAGTACCAGCAGCAATGCTTGCAACTGCAGGGATTTTCGCTGTTGCGGGGCTTGCCGGTAAATATGCGGCTGGCAACGCTCTGACTGGAATTGCTAAAAAGGGCAGTGAGCTTGATTTTGGTTTTGCGGAGCCGCCAAGTGACCCACTCGTGACGGGTTCCGATGCCTCAGCAATTCCTTACACCACCTTGGGGCGCGAAGGCGCGCGTTTCGTTGGCACCGTAACAACGTCGGAAGATGTCACTTTTGTTACCCAGAAAGCACGGGTTATTGAACCGGTTCGAGTCTTTATAGGTGTCGAATCAGCCGCAACAGTTTCTGAGCGAGTGCAGTTAGCCATTGAAGAACTTCATCGCACCGGCGCATTTGATCGAGCTCATTTATTGATTCAGGCACCCGCCGGTACCGGTTACGCGAACAGCACCCCTGTAGATGTGCTTGAAATCCTTTCATTGGGAGACTGCGCATCAGTAGCCGTTGGCTACGGCTTACTCCCGTCATTTCTTTCGCTGGGCAAGGTCGCTATCGCGGCTCAAACTCAACGTGAACTCTTAGACGCCATCCTCGCCGAACTGCGAGATCGTCCAGCCAAGCCGTTGCTCCTGCTCTATGGCGAGAGTCTTGGCGCGAAGGTGCAAGAAGCAGCAGTACCAGCAGGTCTCATCGACCTGGACGCGTACGGCATCGCGCAGGCTCTGTGGGTTGGAACGCCGGGTGGCAGGGTCGCCGATGAATTCCATGCTCGCTGTGCACAATCCAGCATCACCGTGGATCGCCCGGAGCAAATTCCAGCTGATCTCACCGATCGACCTCGGGTCTGGTTCTTAGAGCATGACGGTGATCCCGTCGTGCGGTTTCGACCCGAATTACTTCGGCGAAGCCCCTTTTGGCTTGACCCAGCTAAGCCGCGTGGTCGCAATATTCCCGATTCAATGGGTTGGGTGCCTTGGGTTACGTGGGCCCAGGTGTGTGTGGATGTGCTCTATGCGACGAACGTGAAACCAGGGCAATTCCAGAGCCTGGGCCATGATTATCGGGCCGATTTAGGGGCTGTCGTCACCGCAGCATTCGCCCTAAATGCCACCCCTGAGGTGGCCAAACGCCTCGAACAGCGGCTTCGGGAACTCGAAATTGCCCGGGCTTCGCGCATCGAGGTGTCTGCCTAACCTTTGCTGGGCCGTAAGATAAGTCACTCAACTGCTGCAGAGAGGCCGCCTGACCATGGCTAAAGGTTCGTCTTCGTTCGTCGGCCGAGACATGGCAGTCGACCTAGGCACGGCCAATACTTTGGTTTATGTGCGTGGCCGCGGCATCGTGCTGAACGAGCCCTCAGTGGTGGCTATCAATAACAACACCGGCGGCATTCTGGCGGTTGGCTCAGAAGCCAAGCGCATGATTGGACGTACCCCCGGCAACATTGTCGCTATTCGACCACTCAAAGACGGCGTGATTGCAGACTTCGACACCACCGAACGCATGCTGCGCTACTTCATTCAAAAAGTGCACAAGCGTCGCCATCTGGCAAAGCCCCGACTCATCATTTGTGTGCCTTCAGGGATCACCGGCGTTGAGCAACGTGCGGTCAAGGATGCCGGCTACGCAGCAGGCGCTCGCAAGGTCTTCATTATTGAAGAGCCAATGGCCGCAGCAATTGGCGCCGGACTTCCCGTGCACGAGCCAACAGGCAACATGGTTGTCGATATCGGTGGCGGCACTTCTGAAGTCGCAGTGATTTCGCTCGGCGGCATTGTTACCAGCCTGTCAGTTCGAGTTGGCGGCGATGAGCTCGATAACGCGATCATCAATTACGTGAAGCGCGAGTACTCGCTGATGCTAGGTGAGCGCACTGCAGAAGAAATCAAGGTCGCAATCGGTTCGGCATTTCCGATGCCAGATGAACCGCATGCTGAAATCCGCGGACGCGATCTTGTTACCGGATTGCCTCGAACAATTGTGGTGTCAGCCGAAGAAATTCGTCGGGCTATTGATGAGCCGGTGAATGCAATCGTCGCTGCAGTCAAAGCAACCCTTGATCGCACGCCACCTGAACTTTCCGGAGACATCATGGATCGAGGCATCGTGCTTACTGGAGGCGGAGCCTTGCTGCGCGGCCTTGATGAGCGTTTGCGTCATGAAACTGGGATGCCAATTTTGATTGCTGACCGTCCGCTTGATTGCGTTGCGTTAGGTTCCGGAAAGTGTGTCGAGGAATTCGATGCACTCCAGGCAGTACTCGTTGCCGAGCCACGGCGTTAGGACGGCCGGTCACTAGACCAGCCGATATTTCACCATGTTTCAGCGCCGCGCACGAGTGGTTATCGCGGTCCTTATTGTTGTCTCACTTACGTTTGCAATTCTTGACCTGCGTGGCGGGAAAGGCCCGTTTGCAACCTTCCGTTCAGTTGTCGGAACTGCACTTGGCGGGGTTGAACGGGCAGGTGCCACGATTTTCTCACCCATCCTGGCCATTGGTGATTGGTGGGGAACATGGGGCGATCAACGCGATCAAATCAATACGTTACAAGCAGAAAATCAAGCGTTAAGTGATCTCGTTCGCCGTTCAGCACAAGACCGCGCTCGCGCAGATGCACTTGATGGGCTACTGCGAGTAGCGGGTGCCGGCAGATACCGCATCACGCCCGCTGAAGTTATTGCTGTTGGTCCTGAACAGGAATTTAGTTGGACAATCACGATCGACATTGGCACTCAAGATGGCATAGAACGAGATATGTCAGTGATTAATGCTGACGGACTTGTTGGTCGAGTGTCTGCAGTACACCGCACAACATCAACGGTAGTGCTGATTGTTGACCCGTCAATGTCGGTTGGTGCCCGGATTGCAGGAAGTGATGAAGTCGGTATTCTTTCTGGCACCGGGGATCAAAACTCCCTTGAGTTCCAGATGTTGAATCCACTCGCCAATGTTGACATTGGCACTGCACTTGTGACCTTCGGTTCAAAAAATGGCAAGCCCTATGCACCCGGAATTCCAATTGGTGAAGTGACCGAGGTGCGTGGCACTGCCGGTCAACTCACTCGGGTAGCTGCAATTAAACCGTTTGCGCGGATGTCAGCGCTGTCCATCGTTGGGGTTGTCGTTCGTCCTCCTCGGACAGACCCAAGGGATTCGGTGTTACCTGCTCAGCCGCAGGAGATCACTCCTTCGTTGAGTGCGACTCCCGTACCTTCGACCACAGGAAACCCGAGTGCAACGTCTCTGGGGAGTTGGTCTAATCCTTTGCCGAAGCCTTCGCCGAAGGCTTCCTAATGTGGTTACGCCAAGTCTTTGTCCTTGTGGTGATATTCCTGATCTCGTTCTTAACGCAGAACTCCTTCCTGGGTCGGCTCGGATTGCCAGGTTCGACGCCTGACCTCATCTTGGTTTCGGTAATTGCCGTTGCGCTGGCGTACGGCTCGGCGATGGGGATGATCTACGGCTTTGCTGCTGGAATTTTGGTTGATCTGGCACCGTCCACTGAAGGAGTAATCGGAGTGAACGCGCTGCTCTTCATGGCTGCCGCTTTCTTCGTTGGTCGAGCCCTTGACCCACGTGATCGCACCGTTCCCTTACTTATTGGTCTGACTTCAGGCACGGTCGGAGCAGTGATTTTGGCTCGAGGGGTCATCGATTCGGTTCTTGGACAACCAACAGTGGTGTGGGCAAACATGGCCGGACTCATCTTGAGCGGCGCGATCTATGCGGCTTTTCTGGCGCCCCTCGTAGTGGTCCCGGTGGGCTGGGTGGTGCAAAAATTCACCCCCGAGGTTGCAGTGTGAAGGCTGGTAAGTGCGTTAATGGAACTATCCGAGCATTTGATGAGTCACAGTCGCAGGTTCTGGACTGCCAGTTGAGGGGAGGGCAGCGTGCGTGATCGCTCCATGCTGCGCCTCATGGTCTTCGGGGTACTGGTCTTGTCTCTGGTTGTCACACTTTTCGCCCGATTAATGTTTCTACAAATTATTAGCGGCGACTTTTATCTCAACGCCTCCGCGAACAACTCCGTTCGAGAAATCGTGCGTCCAGCAGTGCGAGGCTTAATTCTGGATCAAGCGGGGCGCCCAATCGTCTCCAACCGCACGACCTTGGAAGTAACTGTTGACCGTGTGACGCTAGGTCGGGCTAAGGATAAAGGCGCCGCGGTCATTAATCGCTTGGCGTTGTTGCTCAATGTTCCGACATCACAGATCACTGATCGCCTCCTAACCTGTGGCACCGAAGGTGCGAAACCACCCCCTGTGTGTTGGAACGGGTCGACCTACCAGCCAGTCCCAATTGCTAATGGCATCGATACTCAGACAGCGATCAACATCATGGAACGTCGAACTGACTTCCCTGGTGTGAGCGCTCAACTGCAGGCTAATCGCATCTACCCGGCACCTTTCGGAGTGAACGCCGCGCATATTTTGGGTTACCTCGGGCCGGTGACTGAGTCACAACTACAGTCACAAGTTGATGCCAATGCAGCCGATCGGCTTCGTCGTACTGATGTGGTGGGCCGTTCTGGTTTGGAAGCGCAATACGATCCCGCGCTGCGCGGTAAACCTGAGGTCACCTCTCTTTCCATTGATACGTCAGGGCGCGTCACCAACAAGATTGGTACCAACGCCGCGACCCCCGGCAATTATCTGGTCAGCACGATTGATGCTCATTTGCAGGCGGTAGTAGAAAATCAGCTCATGAATGCCGTGCAACGGGCGCGCTCACAGGGTTACCCAGGTAAGTCAGGGGCAGCCGTGGTCATTGACGTCAAAACAGGCAACGTTCTGGCGATGGCGAGTTACCCCACGTATGACCCAGCCATCTGGGTTGGCGGCGTGACGACAAAGCAGTATGAGCAGCTGAAAAATTCAGAAGCCTTGTCCTCGAATGCGATTCAGGGCACCTTCGCACCGGGTTCGACATACAAAGTCATTAGCACTGCTGCTGCTGCGAAAGAAAAATTCAATCTTTACGGGCAGTACAGATGCCCCAATGAGTACAAGGCCGGAAATCAAACCTTCCGAAATTATGAATCCCGTGGATACGGAGCAATTTCCCTCGCTCGTGCTCTAGAAGTTTCGTGTAACACCGT
>CANJCG010000051.1 GCA_947472655.1 Actinomycetota bacterium | reverse complement strand
TACTTTTCACCACATACTTGTGTCCCACTTCAGTGGTTTTAGCCGATATTCATCCATCGAGATCCAGAAAACACTGCCCGCAACCCAGGCTGGGAGTACGTTGACAGCAGAACGGTAAATCACTTCATATATCGGGGGAATATTCATGAGCGCTACATTCAAAGCGGCAGCAAAAGCACTAAACGACAACCCAGCACTTGCAGCAAAAGTCATGTCCGTAGGCACCCCAGCAGAACGCGCCGAAATCCTCAAAGCGGCAGGCATCCCCGTACCCACCCACGCCGACGTCAACTCCCACCACGCATCACTAAGCGACGTTTCAGGCGCAGGCAACGCCTCCAGCCCGGTATATGCAACTACGCCAGCAGCAGTGCCAGCGGCATCAGCTGCATTCGCAGCTTCCTAATAAACAAGTAATAGCCTCGTGGCGCACACATTGGTGCACCACGACGCTTTTACTTTTTATGGCACCCTTTTGCGCTTCAGGGTTTACCCTAAGGATCTTGGGCATCATGAAAATCGGGCCTATATTTCGTGACCTAGACTTCTCGACATATCGAGCAGTTCAACGCCAGCGATCGTCGACGTAACATTTGGAGTGTGGGTTTTGAGAACGTTGAACTGGGATGGAGTTCTCTCCCCTAGGGATCCTGAAATCCCAACCGCTCTAGTGACCGAGTCGGGCCTTCGCACGCGTTCAGTAGATGAACTTCGCGCATTTCTCACTCCCTATTTGCCTGACTACGGCATCACCCGTGTGGCCCACCTCACTGGCTTTGACCACGTTGGACTGCCCGTACACATGGCGGTGAAACCGCAAGGTAGAACACTTTCCAGTGGAAGTGGCAAAGGCTCACTCCCAAATGCCAGCTGGGTGAGCGCGGTGATGGAATGTGCCGAGCAGTCTGTATGGGAGAACCTCACACTTGAAACGGTGCACGCCACCGCATCAATGATGAGCCGCATGGGTCTCAACGTGGCTGATGTCAGCCAACTACAGGCCATGAAAGGCTCACCTGAAAATATGGACTTAAGTTTAGAATGGGTGATCGGCTGGGACATCATCAGCGGCACCGAAATCTATGTGCCAGAACCTTGCGTGGGCGTGGCTCAAGGCTGGATGCGTGCACACCGACCTCTCGCCTCTGGCTCAAATGGCCTGGCTAGCGGAGCACACGTACTCGAGGCAGTTCTTTCCGGCTTACAAGAAGTGATTGAGCGCGACGGAATGACACTCAACACCAATGCGATCCAAGCCCCCGAATTCGATGCTATGGAACTTCTCCAAAGTGCTGCACCAAGTGTTGCCGAAAGGGTGCAGCAGTCCGGATTACGTTTAGAAATAGTTGATTGCCGCACGGAAATTGGTGTGCCCACGATCGTGGCGTACCTCTACGACGACCACGGTACAGCAGGCACTTTTAAAGGGGCTGGCGCAGCAACGAGCAACCGCACGGCATTGGTCAGAGCAGTTACCGAAGCCGCTCAGGGTCGCTGCCTCATCGTCGCTGGGGCCAGAGATGACATTTTCGAGTCAGCCCGAACGGCTGGCGTCACGATGCCAGGCAAGCCTCGAGAGACTGCCCTGCCACAGTTCACAGATGATTTCTCAATGCCAGTCAGCTCTGTTCTGGAAGCTATTAGCTGGATGGTCGAACGCCTGGAGGCCTGCGGCTTTCATCAGGTGATTGTCATTCGCCACTCGCTACCAGGCGACCCTGTGCAGGTAGTGCGCGTTATCGTCCCAGGACTTGAGGGTTACCCCTTCTCCTACACCAAGCTCGGGGCTCGGTCCCTCGCCTATCGAGACGCCCATCTCAAGTCAAAGGTTGATGTCTCGTGACTCATGCTCCAGACGTCATTTTCCTCGGTCCTTCAATGCGCCACGAGGATGCACGACTCATTCTTCCCGATGCGATTTACCTCCCACCCGCAGCAATGGGTGACGTTCTTGGAGCAGCGCAACGTTTTCGCCCGCACTCCATCAGCATCGTCGATGGCACTTTTCTTTCAAATATGTCGGTATTCCACAAAGAGATTCTCTACGCCATTGATCTTGGCATCTGGGTTCTTGGATCAAGCAGCATGGGCGCACTTCGAGCTGCCGAGTGTGACGACTACGGCATGATCGGCATCGGCGAGATCTACCAGAAACTCGTGTCTGGTGAAATCGAAGACGACGACGAAGTTGCCCTTACTCATGCAGATGAAGCCGAAGGTTTCAAGCCACTATCCGATGCGTTCGTGACGATCAGAGCAACGCTCGAAGGCGCGCATGCAAGTGGAATACTCAACGCAAGCGAAGCTGAAGTACTGATTGCAATGCAGAAAGTACGCTACTTCCCGGACAGGCGCCTGAGTTCAATACCTAGTGATGCGCGTGAAATCGGAATTGATCCCGATCGTGTTGAAGTACTTCGCGACTGGGCTCGCCACCATGTCATCGATCCAAAACGAGACGATGCGCTCGCACTTCTTCAAGCCGTAGCCGAACTTCCCGCTGGGCAAGTTCCCCGTGAAGATCGCCCTGGTGTTGTGTTGTCGGGAGTATTCAGCGCCACACTTGCACGCGATGTCGTAGTCGCTACACCCGAAGGCAACGAAGTCACATTTGATCGAATGCGTAGATACGCGGCACTACACGAAGATGACTTCGAAAGCGTGATGCGCGAAGCCCGCCTAACGCTGGCACTTTTGACACTTGGAGGCCAGATCGGTGGCGCCCCCACTGCAGATGAACTCGCCCAAGCCCGAGTGCAAGTCGCACTACGTATTGGAATCAATGTTGACGAACTCGACGATTACTTCATGTCCGTCGATTTAGACACCCGCGGCATATACGCGCTCCTAGCGGGTGAAGCGATGTCATTGCGGCTAGAAAACAGTTGGTTGGGTCGTTCCCGCATGGGCATGATTAGTGAGCAATTCATGAATGCATTGCGGCTACGCAACCGATACCTCGAAGTGAAAGCTGCAGCAGCCATGCAAGAGACAGCGGCTAAATCTGTTGTGTTCGAACCACGACCTTCCTATCTTGCGCTCATTTACACTCATTCAGCCCTAACAGACTGGGTCTTCCCCGAGAAATGGGATGAATATATTGACCATCACGAATTCGGGTCGTTTGCCGAACTTTCTGAAGGATTCCTCACCTCGGTGAAGGCACACCACGCGTTCTTTGGCACAGGGGTTCTCCAACCGGACGACGATGTGGCAATCATCGTTTCTGATGACGGTCCGATGATGACTCGAGGTCGATGAACACTCCACTCCTGCCAACCTTTGAGTTCGTCGAAGCTCCCGCGCCACCGTTCGCGCCACTTGCCGCGTTCGAAATGTGCGATGAAAGCGTGCGCCTCGGCATCTTTGGATCTGGCAGCATCGAAGTTTCCCGTGAAGGTATTAGTGTTCTAGCACCCGACGCTCTCGGCTATCAGCGAACTATCGATCGACTTGGTCAATGGGCGCAGGCCCAATGGTTAGCGACACATGGCTTACGTGTGATGCGTGGAGCAGTCGTTGCGCGACAGGGAAAAGCTGTGGCGCTTATCGGCGGTGCTCGCTGTGGGGCCTCCGTTCTTGCTCTCGTGCTTTCTCGGCGCGGTTGGGGCTTGGTAAGTGACGGTCTCGTCGTCATCGATGAACACGGCATGTTGCGCGCGTTAGAACCAGTCGTGACACTGGACACCGAAGCCACTATTGGATTACCTGAAGATGTTCCTATCACGAGATTAACCACCGGCCGCGATCGAGTGAAAGTGTCAACTACAAGTCATGGCGATGCCGAGCTCGGAGCATACGTCGTTATTCGAGTGCTGCAGAGCCTGAATCAACTGGCCTTCGAGCGCGTACCTTTCACCACCGATACACGAAGTGCACTTGAGGGCTATCAGATTGCACCTCTTTTAGGATCAGAGCATCGTTCACCCCCAATTGTTGAAGCACCAACTTGGCGAATTGCACGCCCTGTTGTCTCAGCGGACCCTCACTCGCATACCCCGCCAGTTTTAGCTGCGCTGCTGACGTCTGCCCTCGACTCGGAGGTGGGTTGATGTCTAGTACTGCATGGCTCGCTTCGTTTCCGAAGTCCGGTAATACTTGGATTCGTAGTTTGCTGAGCGCGCTTGAGTTAGATACCGACCCGGACCTCAACTCACTTGACGCCGGGCGCGGACACGACAGAGTCGATGGATGGCTCGGAATAAGTCTCAGTGACCTAGACGATTCAGAAGCAATACAAATTGAACGTAGGTCTTGGGCCAGTGCTGACATTCAGATCCCCGGCTACCACCGTCGCAAGACACACCACCCATGGATTCTTGCCGCAGATGGATTTCCAGCCCGATGGCAGCCTGCCGGGGCTCGCGCAATTTACATCGCTCGCGATCCGCGAGCTGTTGCTGTGAGTTGGGCACACCACAATGGTTTCAGCCACGAAGAGGCTGTGGAAGGCATGGGAGGCCGAAGCGAGTGGCGAGGGAAACAACTTCACCCGCATCTAGCCCATGGTGGCCGCGAACCAGGATCTTGGACTGACCATGTGCAAGGCTGGAGAGATCAAACCGACTTACCGATGCTGTTCCTGACCTATGAACAGCTCAGCGCAGAACCGGTTACTTCACTTTCTACTATCGCTTCTTGGCTAGACATCCCGACAGATGAAGCAGCGTGCGTGCGCGCAGTTGAACGATGTGGCTTCACCCGACTTGCCGCACGCGAACTTGCAGAAGGGTTCGTAGAACAAGCTTCACTTGACCGTGTCTTCTTCCGTCGTGGACGCACTGATAGCTGGCGTGAAGAACTCAGCCCGGAGTTGGCCGATCGCATCGAACAAGACCATGGACCGCTCATGAAAGAACTCGGCTACCTCAACTAACGCGAAGTTCTCTCGCCAAACATTCCAAACATTGCCGACCAGAGATCACCCATCATCTGGATGCTCTGCACATCAACGCGCTCATCATCACCATGGAGCATCCTAGGAATCTCTTCCACCGGGAGCCGGTCACTGTAGAGGCCGAATCCGTAAGCGGTGGCGCCGCGATGTCGATAAAAACGTGCATCGGTGATACCACTAGCCATGATCGGTCGCAGTTCGGCACCAGGAACCTGAATACGGGCAGCATCCGTCATCAAGTCCCACAGCGGAGTTCCCGTTGGGCTCGCGGAGCCATCAGAACCTGCGATCGCTGTGATCTCAACACCATCAGCCAACTCTCCCATTGCAAGACGAAGATGGTCATACACATCATCAAGGGTTTGGCCGATGAGCGTGCGAACATCGACTTCTATTCTGATCTCAGCCGGCACGGTATTCCAGGAGTCATCCGTCTGGATACCAGTGACCACAGTCGACATGCGACTGAGTGCAAAGGCATTCTTGGCGGCAAGAATTGGTATGTGAGGCAGAAGTGTGTCGATAAGGTCCGGATTCATTATCGGGTTGTCTTCGTTTCCACCCCACCAATCAGCCACGATTTGTTTCCACGTGTCAGTGATAATAATCGGGTGCACATACTGATTAATCCGAGAAATTACGTCGGCAGCAACCTGAGTAGAAAGCACAGATCCATACGCCATCGAGCTGTGCACTGGATCGCGTCGAATAGTCAAGAGCATGCGCCATGCGCCCTTTTCGGCGGAAAGCGAAGAGATGAGTGGTGCATCAATAGGGCCCACACTGGACCCACCTGACTCGGTCACAATCCAATCAGCTGCCATCGCATCAGGCTGGTGATCAAGAAGCCAGCCGGTGCCCTTAGTACTCAGCGCTTCTTCGTCGGCAACTGCCGCGAAAACAATGTCCCCACCGTGATGGTTACCAGAACGCGCGTAATCACGAAAAGCAATTGCCATCGTTGCAACGTGCCCAAGCATGTCCATTGAGCCGCGGCCCCATACGAATCCGTCGATCAGCTCACCACCGAAAGGATCGTGTTTCCAACGTGAACTATGAGCAGGCACAACATCGGTGTGGCCAATGAGCATGAGAGTAGGTGCATCCGGATTAGTTCCAGGAAGACGAGAGATCACCGATCTGCGACCAGGCGCCGCATCAAAAATCTCAATATCAGCGCCACAACCGCTCAAGATCGATGCAACATCATCCGCGTTATCTTCTTCGTTTGCAGATTCTGTTCCATCGTTGATACACGCATTGCGAATGAGCGTCTGCAACAGTTCAACAGACTCACTCATGTCCACTCCGATCGGTGCACGCGATGTGCTCAAAGCCAATAGTAGGCCTATCACTTCGGCAGTAGATGGCTGCTGTGGTAATTACTACGACTGACTACTTCACACGTGAACACAGATCACGAGTGTTCACCGGGTAGTTCACGGTCAGTAGGGAACGCCATCTTTATTGAGATAATCCTCAATTGCGATCCCGTCGGCAACAAGTGCCTCGTACGCAGCATCATCGAGGCCCAGGACTTCCTGGAACACATAGCGATTGTCCTGTCCAAGCGTGGGTGCCCCTCGCTCCCAGGCCAAAGGCAGGCCTTGGAACATCGGTCCGAGGTGGTTATAAGTCCCCACATCGCGGCTCTCCAACGGACGAATCCAGCCACGTGCCTTGAACTGCGCATCATCGGCAAACATCGGGTCATCAGCAATCGGCGCAGCAGCGACACCTGCACGCTGAAGTGCATGAAAGACCTGTGACGCAAGAACGTCTTTCGCCCATTCAGCAATAGCAACGTCGAGTTCATCATGCGCGGCTTGGCGCCCCCCCACATCCGCGAACCGCGGGTCGTCGGCCAAGTCGGAGCGATCCATCACTTTGGTAAGGCCCGCCCAGGCCGCGTCATCTGTAACGGTGAGCGCGAGCCAACCGCCCTCCGCGCAAGGATAAACACCCTGCGGTGCGCAGTACGGATCTCGATTGCCTTGACGGACAGTGGCAACCCCGCGCTGCAAGTTGACGAAGACCTCACCCAACTGGCTCAGCACGTTTTCACTTTGTGCCATCTCAATGACCTGCCCGCGCCCAGTTGCTGCTCGGTAATGCAGCGCGGCCAATAGTGCGAATGCGCCAGCCGGTCCGGTAGCGCTGTCCATATGTAGGGTGGAAGGTGACTCCATAAGGTTTGTGCCGCGATGGCCGGAGAGTGCTGCCAACCCGGTAAGTCCATCGAACTGCGCGCCAAAACCTGTGTAGTGCGACCAGTCTCCCGACAAGCCGGCCGGCGGTATTCGCATCACGATCAGTCTTGGGTTGATCTTCAGCAATTCGGTTTCGTGGATGCCCATCTGGTGCAGCGTCGAGGCTTTGAGGTTCTCGATAAACACGTCGCTCTTGGCAACTAACTGCATGAACAACTCGCGCTGCCTTGGTAGTCGTACGTCTAACGTGCACGAAAGTTTTCCTCGGCCAACAGAGTTATTCATGGAATGCCGATTGAATGGACGATCACTTTGCCCCGGGGCCAATGGCGCGTAGAGCATGCCCAAAGCCCCTAGTGACATGGTGCTTGTTGGACGCGGAACATAGCCCTTTGTCGTCGGCGGGAAGACCAATGGCGTCTCGACCCGAATCACTTCGGCCCCCAGATCGACCAGGTTCTGCGTTACGAATGGCCCAGACCAGACCGTTGTTATGTCAAGAACCCGGATGCCGGTCAGAGGTGGCATGTTCGGGTCAGTTGCGGTGAATGTCGGCGCATCAGGTTGCACTTCGTCTACCGGTTCGTGTTGACCCGCTAAGGGAGCCGGGCGACGTAGGCTCCAACCACCTTCAGTGAACCGGTATGGGGCCCCGGGAAGAACAAGCGGGCCAAGTTCTTGGTCGACGGCATGCACCCAGAACCCGCGTTGGAACAGGTGATCTGTTTCCAGCATCACCTCCGGCTCGTTCACCGGGGTCACCGGCCAGCCAGCGGCTTGCGCCGCCACGGTCACTTCGTCGCGAGTTCGCGACAGCAGCCAGGGATACAGCACACCGTCCAAGATCTCTTTGGTAATCGGATTCGTGAATGCATCTGGCGCAGCAAAAGCAGCACGCAGCTCATCGCTACCCAAGACTGTGAGCATCTCATTGAGCTGCTGTGGTGTCATCATCATCGCTACGAAGCCATCTGCGCAAGGAAAAATCCCCAATGGCAAAAGCGTGTCTGTAGGTGTAGTCGCCACCTGGCTTGTTGCTTGGCGACCTAAGTATTCCCAACCTAGGTAACGCGCGATTCGGTTCGGTGTCGATGCAAGAACTTCGACAGCTGAAACATCGACAAACGCAGCGAGACCTGTGGCACGAGCGCGCAACACTGCTGCAAGCCCACCCAGCGCCGCCGCTTGGCCAACCACAGCTTGCTCGATCGACAGGGGCAACTTCACCGGACCCTTCCGGTCATTCAAGAGAGCCCCACTAAATGCCTGGACAACTACATCGCTCCAGGAATAGTCAGCGTATGGTCCCTTGGATCCAAACCCAGTGATAGCGACAACTGACGTGGTGGGATCTGCGGACACAATTTGATCACGATCAATTCCCCAGTCCAGGAGACTGCGTCGGCCAGGGGTCTCCACCACAAGGTCGGCGCCTGCTAGCAACTCGCGCAATGCATGCCCAGCGGTTGCGGATACGTCCAGAAGGACGCTTCGCTTGTTGGTATTTAGATGAGCGAACAGCCCTGGGTCAGCCCGTAACTCGTCGCCGGCAAGAGGCTCAACTTTTATGACGTCGGCCCCTAGGTCGGCGAATACCTTTCCGCACCACCCAGCGGCAAACCCGCTGCCAATCTCGACAACTTTTAGGTCACTCAGCGCCTGACGCATTCGTCCAACCCCTTAAATAAGTACCGATAATACTTGGACGTTCAATGATGGCTGTGACCCACAAGTTATCGGGTGACAGGCAATGGAACTTGCGAAAGGCAAGGTAACCTGCCGGAACCACTCCGATCAGGGGACTAACCCGAGTCAACTCTCATAGTCCTTGGATATTGGCCAACTTCATGAACCTGCGGCGATCTGTAGGTCCAGTGGAAGGCCACGTGCACTTCGCGGATTAGGGCTGTCGTTCCTGCCGGCGCTTCCACTACGCCGGCAGGAGCAAGATGCGATGGCTGTGGATTTAGCCGAGGACAACCTTGCCAGTCGTCACATCAATGATCTGCCCACAGGTGCTCTTGGCATCCGGCACAAGATCAGTTCCCTTTGCGATGATGTACCAAGTGCACAGTGCTGGGTCGCCATTTGACATGAGGCCCGGTGCGAAAGAGAGCGGTGCGGGAAGAAGACCACCGCCATCGTATTTGGTTAGTTGCCTGAGGTTAGTGATGAATGATTCGCGCGTGGGACACTTACCTGCGAGCTTGAGACCTTTGATGAGTAGGTCAGCCCCTAAGTAGGCTAATGGACCAGAAGAGATTTAGGGGTTCAGCCCAGCAGCCTTCACGCCTGCTGCATACGTCATCACTGCGCGATTGTTCATCCCGATCGGCACTGTTCCATAGTCTTGCCCATGGCTTGATCTTGTTCAGTACTGGTGCGAGTTCACATTGGGCGACCCGAATCTCGTGCAGCACTTCAAGGTTCATTCCCGGTAGTCAAGCGGGAACGGTTTCGCGCGTGCTAGCTAGCTGCGAAGAGATGCGTTGCCTGACCGACTCCTAGTCGAAGCGATCGGAGTCCAGATCGCGCAGGCTCTTGACCCGCAAGACAGCAAGGGCTGTGATCACCAGCAGCCCGGCGATTCCCAGGAGCACGGGCTTGACGCCGAAGCTCTCAGCCAGCACGCCTGCAAGGAACATCGCTGCGGGCGGGGCGACATAGAAGGTTGCCGTCTGGATGCCAAAGACTCGCCCCTGTGCGTCAGGATCGACGCGCAGTTGCACGATCGTGGTGAGCAGCGGCTGTATGGGGCCCCAACTGAGACCGAAGATAAAGGCGAAGGTGATGAAGACTCCGATAGGTGGCAGCAGTGCTATCGGAATATAGGTAAGTGCGGAGCCAACGAGACCGGTGTAGACGATCATGCGCCGACTCATCCTGAGATTCAGCCAGCCATAGGAGAACGAGCCGATCACGCTTCCTGCGGCGATAGCGGCAAGGATGAAACCGAGCTGCTCAGGAGAGTTGAGTTCGGTGAAGTACGCCGGGAGGAGCACCGCCTCGGTTGGCAGGTAGATCGCGGCAAGGACCATGACCGCGATGGTGATGGCGCGTAACGTGTGATCGCGCCAGATCAGTCTGGCACCCAGACTGGCGTTCTGCCATGCGGTGAGCGGTGCGATACCCGCCACTTCCCGTTCGGCCTTTGCGATCTGTCCGGCATCCGTGACGCGAAGCAGTGAGATCAAGATCGCCGCGAGTACGAAGGCACCGAAAGGTGCCCAGAAGGCGGCTGTTTCGCCGAGCGCGGCGATGAGCAGTGAGCCGGCAAGAGGGCCAACGATCCAGCCGATGCCGAAGATGCCCTCGTGCAGGCCGTTAAGGCGCGTGATCTCCATGCCACTGGCCTCGGCGACGTCGGGGATGAGCGCGCGGCGCCCGGTGTAGCCCGCCGGGTCGAAGACGGCGCCGAACATCGCGAGCGCCAAGATGATTGCGATGTTGAGGTCGGTCACCATTGCGACGATCGGGATAGCCGCCACGGAAATTGCCGACAGGATGTCGGAGACGATGCTGACGATCCGACGTCCGAAATGATCGACGGCCCAGCCAGCAAACGGGCTCGCGATGATGCCCGGCAGCGCGGAGAGTGCGGCGACGAGTCCTGCTGCAGTGACCGATCCCGTGCGCTGCAGAACAAGCCACGGGATCGCAATCGTGACAACGCCGTTGGACATCCCCGACAGGAGGTTCGTGGTCTCCAGGAGCGCGATCGGAGTCCAGCGGATGTCTGACTTCATGCCGGAACGCATCGCTTTACTACACACAAGTGTGGAAAGGAATTCAGGAAGCAACTTACGGACACAACTAATTGATACATGAGTAATGCCCACTTTCAGATCATGTTTCACACGCTGCCTGCCATCACACCTGCAAGAACGTACCTCAAGCGTATTGATAACAAGTAGCAATGGCATTCACTTCATCGAGGACGCAGGCCCTTTTAGCGGAACGGAGATTGCTGTCGATCTGATTGACCAGCCATACCGCAACGCCGAGGCTGCATGAGATTGCGCAACTCGCGGAGTCACTCACGAGAAGGTGCAGGAATACCTGCTCCACCACTTGATCGTTTTTGCACTCAGGTAGTGGCGGCCACAAATCAATTCATTTCGACAGAAACCCAGCATCCGCTGACATGTCTATTAATGTGTGAGATGTATGCCTACCTCCAACTAAAGGAACCTCTCATGCGACGTCAAGTACTTACCGCCACAGCTGCAGCCGCAGGTCTGCTTCTCCTTGCTCCTTCCGCTCAAGCGAGCCCCGCACGTAACACAGAAGCATCAGAAATCAAGCAGGCCTACCAG
>CANJCG010000050.1 GCA_947472655.1 Actinomycetota bacterium | reverse complement strand
TTGACTGAGATTCGCTAATGTCGTTGAAATCTCGTTGGGTTGGGTTCTCTCGCAGCCGTGCCGACTCTCAAGTTGATGAACTGCGTGCTGAACTCACCGACGAATTATCGCTCTGTCAAGACATTGGGGGTTGTGAGGCTGGGCAGCTTGTCAGCCTTGTCGGAACGGTGCGGTCGGTGACGATCAAACCTAAGGATGCACTTCCCGCCTATGAAGTTGAGTTGTACGACGGTTCAGGGGCTACCACGGTGATCTGGCTTGGGCGACGGTCCATCCCCGGTATTTTTGCAGGCCGCAGGATGCGGGTGAACGGACGCATGACCTTCGTTGATGGACGAAAGACAATTTACAACCCACGTTATATTTTGAAGCCAGTGAAAACCTGATGCAGCATTCACAAGAAGAGCCAGAGCATCGTCATGATCATGAGCTTCATCTAGAACATGAGTCTGTCGAGGACATCAGGATTGAAACTGTTTTACTCGAACGGGCCATAGGTGGATGGCGCGGTATTATTGATTCCGGTATTCCCACAATTGTCTTTGTCATCGCTTACTTAGTGACGAGTCAAGACCTCAGTCAGTCAGTTATTGCAGCTCTAGCCTCGGGGGTAGGCATCGCTTTATGGCGCCTCTTTCGACATGAACCTCTGCACCAGATTGGAGCAGGTTTTGTTGGCCTACTTGTGTCAGCTGGCTTTGCTAAGTACACGGGTAGAGCCGAAGACTTCTACTTGCCGGGCTTGGTCACAAATATTGCCTACGGAACAGCCTTTTTGATTTCTGTGCTGATCCGCTGGCCACTTATCGGTGTATTTCTGGGGTTTATCACCAAGCAGGGAACAGCTTGGCGCAGGGTTCCCGATCAGAGGCGAGTGTTGGCTGCTGCCACTTGGATTTGGGTTGCAGTGTTTTTGGGGCGTGTCCTTGTTCAAGTACCCCTGTATTTGTCGAATTCAGTTACGGCCCTGGGGATTGTCAAAATTGTTATGGGATGGCCTTTGTTTTTAGCTGCGGCCTACTTCACGTATCGAGTGCTTGAGCCAACATATAAAACTATGCGCGCCGCATCAGAATAGAGCGGCGGTACCCTTGAACGCCTCGTGATGAAATTCTTGTTGATTAACGATGACCAAGCATGCGTTGGAGCTCGGGTTCTTGATCAGGAGCAGCAACAAAAAGAAGTTCATCCCCAGGATCAAGTGCGTCATCAGCTGAAGGAGTGATCACCCGATTGCCTCGCACAATTGCAACAAGGGCGGTGTCTGGCGGCCAAGGTTGATCTCCCACTCGTTGGCCGGCAACTGGTGAGTCCGAAGACAACGTGATTTCCACGAGGTTTGCCTGGCCCTGACGGAAAGTGAAGAGTCGAACCAGGTCGCCCACGCTGACTGCTTCTTCGACGAGTGCCGAAAGCATGCGTGGGGTTGATACTGCAACGTCGACGCCCCAACTGTCATCAAACATCCATTCATTCTTGGGATGATTAACGCGAGCGACCACACGAGGCACTCCGTACTCGGTCTTGGAAAGCAAGCTCACGACAAGATTGACTTTGTCATCACCTGTGGCCGCGACCATCACTTGACATTCAGCTAAGTGCGCGGCTTCAAGTGTCGAGATTTCACAAGCGTCGGCGAGCAGAGTTTCAGCGCCTTCAACCACACCTGGCTTGGCAAGTTCAGGATCTTTATCGATGAGCAAGACGTTGTGACCGTTGGCGATGAGTTCGCGAGCGATGGAACGACCTACTTTGCCAGCTCCGGCGATTGCGACGCGCATTTATGCCTCCCGTGGGCCGTGGGCGAAGACGCGTACAACATTTGCAACTTCGTCGGTGCGATATGACGCATACACGTGGTCACCATCTTGTATGACGGTATCGACTGTGGGAATAGCTGGATCTCCGTAACGAGAGATGTAGGTGATGCGCGCTCCCGAGGCCTGCTCTAGCTCAGAGGCCCGCCGTCCAATCCATATGTCACCAAATGCAATCTCTCCGACTGCTAGATAGCCGCTTGGATCCCGAAATAACTCGTCACTGCCCAAAGGCAGCAGACGGCGCATGATCTGACTCGAGGTCCAAGCCACGGTCGCTACCGTCGGGATACCAAGGCGTTCATAAATCTCTGCGCGCCGGGGGTCATAAATCCGAGCCACGACACGCTTAACGTCATACGTCTCTCGAGCGACCCGGGCGGCCAGGATATTTGTGTTGTCGCCGCTGCTCACGGCAGCGAAAGCTCCGGCACGGTTGATACCGGCGTTCTCAAGCGTTTCACGGTCAAAACCAACGCCTTTGACCGTAAGTCCATTGAAATCTAGGGGTAAACGGCGAAAAGCGCTTGCATCTTGATCGATGATTGCAACAGAGTGCCCGGACTTATCCAAGAACTGCCCAAGGAGGGATCCGACTCTTCCGCATCCAAGGATGACGATGTGCATGTTCAGAAGATACAGGAACCGCGTAACATCCCATGACGTGCCAGTCTCTGAAGGTGTCAAGCGCCTACTTGTCGGTCGTGCCCTCCGCAGTGATCGTCTGGGCGAAACGTACCTGTCCAAGAAAATCGCGCTCCCTGTTTTCGCGAGCGATGCGCTTTCGTCCAATGCGTATGCGACCCAGGAAATCCTTCTGGTGCTCTCCCTTGGCGGTCTTGGGTTATATCAGTGGGGCCCATTAGTCGCTGTTGGCGTTGTGGTGATCTACCTAGCAGTGGTGATGTCCTATCGCCAGACCGTTCACGCGTATCCGAGTGGTGGTGGTGACTATGAAGTTGTCACACATAACCTTGGTCCGAACTGGGGCGTCTTCGTAGCAAGCGCCCTTTTGATCGACTACGTCATGACCGTTGCCGTATCTATTGCATCTGCGATTGACAACCTAGGCTCAGTTTTCCCATTCATCGCTAAACACAATGTGTGGTGGGCAGTTGGTGCGATCGCGATCATCACCGTGTTGAACCTGCGCGGTGTCAAAGAATCTGGTGGGCTCTTCGCCGCTCCCACGTACTTTTTCATTGCCGCAATCTTCATCATGATTGTCACGGCAATTATCCGCATGGTGTTGGGAACAAATTTACAAGCGGAAAGTGCGTCGTGGGAGATTCTTCCTGAAGGCAGTTTCACGGGGTTTGCGCTTGTGTTCCTCATAGCGCGTGCGTTTTCGTCAGGTACGACAGCCCTGACCGGTATTGAAGCAGTTGCCAACGGCGTGCCTGCTTTAAAGCCGCCAAAGTCAAAAAATGCAGCAACTGTCTTGCTGTTACTTGGTTCTATCTCCATGACCATGTTCGTTGGTATCACGTGGCTGGCGTTGCACACTGGCGTCAAGATTACCGAAAAAGATTCGGACCTCATCGGGTTACCTGCCGGGCAGCCACAAAAGACTGTGATCGTGCAGGTGGCAAATGCGGTATTTGATAGCGCGACAGTTCCGGTTCTGATTATCTCCTTGGCAACAGCCCTGATTCTGGCGCTTGCAGCAAACACCGCGTACAACGGTTTCCCAGTGCTTGGTTCAATTCTGGCCAAGGATGGCTATCTACCTCGGCAATTGCATACGCGTGGTGACCGGTTGGCCTTTAGTAACGGCATCCTGACTCTCGCCGGTCTCGCAGTCGTGTTGATGATCGTCTATCAGGCTGATGTCACTGCCTTGATTCAGCTGTACATCTTGGGTGTATTCGTGTCCTTCACCCTGAGTCAAATCGGTATGGTCCGCCACTGGACACGATATTTAAAGACTGAAACAGATCAGGGTGAGCGCAAGAGGATGCGCAGATCGCGTGCTATCAACTTCTTCGGGTTCATCATGACTGGCATTGTGTTGGTCATTGTGTTGTTGACAAAATTTGTTCACGGCGCCTGGCTCGTTGTCGTAGCCATGCCAGTTATTTTCCTGATAATGAAGTCAATTCATCGACACTATCAACGTGTGCGTGCAGAACTTTCCACAGGCGAAGACGATCGCGTAATGCTGCCTTCAAGGGTTCACGCACTGGTTCTCGTCTCAAAGATTCACAAGCCAACACTTCGTGCAATCGCCTACGCACGGGCATCGAGGCCAACGGTTCTGGAGGCGGTCACGGTAAATGTTGACGATGATGAAACAGCAGAGTTAATCGCTGAGTGGGAAAGACGTGAAATTCCAGTCAGACTGAAGATCTTGGATTCGCCTTACCGTGAAATTACTCGACCTATTCTTCTTTACGTGCGCGAATTGCGTTCCGATAATCCAAACGATGTCGTGACGGTCTATATCCCTGAGTACGTCGTCGGACGATGGTGGGAACAGTTACTTCACAATCAGTCTGCCTTGCGTCTGAAGAGTCGGCTGCTCTTCACGCCCGGGGTCATGGTCACCAGTGTTCCTTGGCAGCTAGCTTCAACCGAAGATAAATCGGTGGAGGAAGTTTAGGGTGACGCGTGCACCAAAAGAACGGATAGAAGTAGACGACGAAGTTCGAGTCATTCTCGGTGCGATGGTTCACGGTGGTCACTGCATAGCGCATCCGCTTGGCCACACGGCGTTCGTGCGGCACGGGCTGCCGGGTGAAGACGTAACCTTACGAATCACTGAAGTTCGATCGAAGTTTGTGAGAGCCGATGTGATCGAGGTGCATCAGGCTTCGCAATTTCGCATTGAAGCACCTTGCAATTGGGCTCGGCCTAACGGCTGTGGGGGGTGCGATTACCAACATATTGATCTGACTCATCAGCGCGAACTCAAGGGAGTAATCGCGCGCGAGTCCTTGCAACGTCAAGCAGGAATCGATGTCGGACCCATCACTGTTCTTGATCTTGGCGATGACCGGGGTCTTGGCTGGCGTACGCGCATGCGTTGGAGTGTCGATGGCAGCGGAAACGCGGGCTTATTGGGGGCGAGAAGTCATGGCGTACTGCCAATCGACACCTGCTTGCTCGCGAGTCCTGAAATCACCTCACTCCAAATCACCGACCAAGACTGGCCGGATGTGCAGAGTGTGCAAGCCACTCTAGATTCACTTAGCGAAGTTTCGGTATGGGCCGATCGTGATCTTGTTTCAGGCAGCCGTAAGTCAGTGCAAAACGTTCGTCATCGAACCTGGCAGATAGAGAGCACGGGATTTTGGCAAGTTCATCCCAACGCGGCGGCTTCAATCGTCGACCACGTTTTGGACTTTGGGGCTCCCAAAGCAGGGGAGGACTGGCTGGACCTTTATGCCGGAGCCGGTCTCATAAGTGCTTTCTTGGGTGAAGCAGTCGGGCAGAACGGCAACGTCACAGCCGTCGAGAGTTACCGAAGCGCGGTGCGCGATGGTCGCCGCGCCTTACGTGACCTTCCTCAAGTGAAGTTCATTGATTCAGATGTGGAGCAATGGCCCCTTCCCTCAGTGGTCGACGGTGTGGTTCTGGACCCGCCTCGTCGTGGAGCCGGCGTTCAAGTGATGGAGTCGGTTGCACTAGCCAAGCCTCGAGTCATCGTTTATGTGGCCTGTGACCCCGTGGCCTTCGCCCGAGATGCGGCTTTTCTCTTAGCTGCTGGGTATGAACTGGCCAGGTTTGTGGTTCTTGACGCATTCCCGATGACGCAACACATGGAGTGCATCGCCAAGTTCACCCCCATAGGCGTGCGCTGAGGGCAAGTGCGCCACACAGGTGCGAATCGGATACCTTGGGTCCACTTGAATTGAAAGGTAAGTGACCAAGTGGATAGTTTTGGTGCCCGGGGAAAACTCCAGGTCGGCTCGCAGTCGTATGAGATTTTCCGGATCGCGACAGTGCCGGGCAGTGATCGATTGCCTTTCACCCACAAGGTGCTCCTTGAGAATCTGTTGCGCACCGAAGATGGTGCCAATGTCACAAAAGAGACGATTGCGGTGGTCGGAAGCTGGGATCCTGCCGCGGAGCCAAGTCAAGAGATTCAATTCACGCCGGCTCGGGTAGTTATGCAGGACTTCACGGGCGTACCGGTCGTGGTTGATCTTGCGACCATGCGAGAAGCAGTTGCTGAATTAGGTGGAGATGCCTCAAAAATCGAGCCGCTTGCTCCGTCAGAGTTGGTGATTGACCATTCAGTCATTGTTGATTTCTTCGGTAGTCAGAACGCCGAAGCCCTCAATGTTGATCTGGAGTATGAGCGCAATCTTGAGCGCTATCAATTCCTGCGTTGGGGACAAAGTGCTTTCGACGAATTTAAAGTAGTTCCGCCGGGCACAGGCATCGTGCATCAGGTGAATATCGAAAACCTTGCTCGAGTCGTGATGGCTCGCAATGGACAGGCATACCCAGACACCGTTGTTGGCACCGATTCGCACACCACCATGGTGAACGGTCTTGGTGTTTTGGGTTGGGGTGTCGGCGGCATTGAAGCTGAAGCGGCGATGCTTGGGCAACCTGTCTCCATGCTGATTCCGCGCGTGGTGGGATTCAAACTTCGCGGTGAGCTTCCTCAGGGGGCTACATCAACTGACCTCGTACTAACGATCACTGAAATGTTGCGAAAACATGGCGTTGTCGGAAAGTTCGTCGAGTTTTATGGGGATGGCATTGCAGCAATCCCCCTCGCTAACCGCGCCACTATTGGCAACATGAGCCCCGAATATGGCAGCACAGTCGCCATATTCCCGATTGATGATGCGACTCTGGATTATCTGCGTCTTACCGGTCGATCAAAAGACCAAATCGATTTGGTTGAGGCCTACGCGAAGGAGCAAGGGCTTTGGCACAACGTCGCAAATGAACCTGCATACTCGGAGTACCTCGAGCTAGATGTGTCTACAGTGGTCGCTTCAATCGCCGGACCAAAGCGTCCACAGGACCGTGTATTGCTTTCGAACTCCAAGGGGGCTTTCGAAGTTGCATTGGCTGAGTTCACGTCGTCACCCGCAACAATGGCTGAGATTCTGATTGATGGAAACGCGAGTGAAATAGGTCATGGGGCAGTGACTGTTGCTGCTATTACTTCGTGCACCAATACTTCGAATCCATACGTCATGATAGGCGCGGGAATGTTGGCTAAGCGGGCTGTTGAGCTGGGTCTGACTCGCGCACCTTGGGTAAAAACGTCTCTTGCGCCTGGCTCAAAAGTCGTAGCTGATTATTACGACAAAGCCGGTTTAACTCCCTATCTCAATAAACTGGGCTTCAATATTGTCGGGTACGGCTGCACTACTTGCATCGGTAACTCTGGTCCACTCATTCCTGAAGTGAGTGCCGCCGTCAATGAGTACGACCTAGCCGCAGTGGCGGTGCTGAGTGGTAACCGAAACTTCGAAGGCCGCATTAACCCGGATATCAAGATGAACTACTTGGCATCCCCACCGTTAGTTGTTGCTTACGCGATCGCCGGCACAATGGACATTGACTTGGCCACTGAACCTCTAGGTTACGACTCAAGCGGCAAGGGGGTCTTCTTAGCTGATGTATGGCCTACGGCTAATGAAGTTGCTGAAGTTGTTTCAACAGCCATTGACGCAGACATGTTTTCTTCGCGTTACAAAGATGTGTTCGCAGGAGACGAGCGTTGGCAGAATTTGCCGACCCCCAGCGGAGACCTCTTCGCTTGGGATCCAGAAAGTACGTACGTACGCAAGCCGCCATATTTCGAAGGAATGGGACGCACCCCGTCGCCTGTCACCGACATTACTGGTGCTCGCGCTTTGTTAGTGCTGGGTGATTCAGTGACCACAGACCACATTTCGCCGGCCGGTAACATTCGAGCGGATAGTCCCGCTGGCAAGTACTTGGCTGATCATGGCGTCGATCGCGCAGACTTCAACTCATATGGGTCGCGACGTGGAAATCACGAGGTCATGATTCGTGGAACTTTTGCCAATATTCGGTTAAAGAACTTGATGCTTGATGGTGTCGAAGGTGGGTTCACCGTCGACCTGACTGACCCCAACGAGCCAACTGTTGCGATTTATGATGCCGCCCAATCGTACGCAAAGCATGGAACGCCTCTTGTGATTTTGGCCGGTAAGGAATACGGATCAGGTTCAAGCCGTGACTGGGCAGCAAAGGGCACGGCGCTTTTGGGTGTTCGTGTGGTCATCGCTGAGTCATACGAGCGCATCCATCGATCCAATCTCATCGGCATGGGCGTACTGCCTTTGCAGTATCAGGCCGGTGTAACAGCGCAATCGCTTGGACTGTCAGGTGAAGAAACCTTCACAGTTAAGGGTGTTGTGGAACTCAACGAGGGCACGACTCCGCGTGAGGTTGCTGTAGAGGCTGTGAAACAAAACGGAACGACAATTGAATTCACTGCGCTCGTACGAATAGATACGCCTGGTGAAGCTGATTACTATCGACATGGCGGAATTCTCCAGTACGTGTTGCGCTCGCTTCTCTAAATGGCAATTCCTGGTTGGCCTCGTGACCTTGTACCTCCAGATCACGAGGAGTTCGTAGATAACTCAGTGAAGTGGCTACTCGACCAAGGCCCCGCTGAATTGCGCCAATCTCCACTACGGCTGTATCCGCTCGCTCTGGCAATGTACGTGGACTCCTTCATTGCAGGGGCCATCGAAGGTGTGCGACGTGGATACAGCAAGACGCGAGTAAATTTGATCGGATCCTTGGAAGCAGCCCAGGTTGAAATTGTTCAGCAGGCCTTGGCATCTGAGGGTGCGCGGTTGGTAGCACTTTCTCGCGAGATCGCTCTAGTCACTGAGGCGCTGCAGGAGTCAATTGATCACCGCTAGGGGCCTAGAATGGTTGTTGTGAGCCTGATAGCCAAAATCCGAGATCCTCGGGATGTACGCGCGCTGTCGCCTGCCCAAATCCCTGTCTTAGCGGCTGAGATCCGGGCGTTTTTGGTTGCCAAGGTATCGGCCACAGGCGGGCATTTGGGACCTAATCTCGGCGTCGTAGAACTTACGATCGCTTTACATCGCATTTTTCATTCGCCCGATGATGCAATCATCTGGGACACCGGACACCAGTCATATGTCCACAAAATTCTTACAGGCCGAGCGGCTGGCTTTGACCAACTGCGTCAGCGGGGTGGACTTTCAGGTTATCCAAGCAGGGCCGAGAGCGTGCATGACATCGTGGAAAACTCGCATGCTTCAACATCACTTGCATACGCGGACGGACTTGCCAAGGCCTGGGAAATACGCGGACTCTTAGGTCAACAACATGTTGTGGCAATTATCGGTGACGGTGGTCTCACCGGCGGTATGGCTTGGGAAGCATTGAATAACATTGCCGGGTCGAATCGCCAGGTTGTCATCGTTGTCAATGACAATGAACGTTCGTATTCGCCCACGATTGGTGGGTTGGCTCATCACCTTTCAACATTGCGCACCACGCGCGGTTATGAACGCTTTATGCAGTGGGGTAAACGTCTGCTTCAGCGCACACCGGTTGTCGGAGGCCCGTTGTACGGCACCGTGCACGGCATGAAAAAAGGTGTCAAAGACATCATGGCTCCTCAGGGCATGTTCGAGGACCTTGGACTGAAATACATTGGACCAATTGATGGTCATAATGAAGCCGAATTGGAGCATGCACTTAAGCGAGCCAAGGAATTTGAGGGCCCAGTGATCGTTCACGTGATCACCGAAAAGGGACGTGGATATGCGCCTGCCGAAGCAGACGACGCTGATCGCTTCCATGCTGTAGGAATTGTCGATCCAGATACTGGGATTCCATTAGCCGCTGCAGGTCCGACATGGACCGGTGTCTTCTCGGATGCAATGTTGCAGGCTGGACGTGAACGCGATGATGTCGTAGCAATCACTGCGGCGATGCTGGGTCCAACGGGTTTGAACGCTTTTGCCCAGGCCTATCCACACCGCACGTTCGATGTTGGGATTGCTGAACAACACGCGGCAACAAGTGCTGCCGGAATGGCGTTTGGTGGACTTCACCCAGTAGTGGCTCTGTATGCAACGTTCCTGAATCGCGCGTTTGACCAGATCTTGATGGACTGCGCCTTACATAAAGCTGGCGTCACATTTGTTTTGGACCGTGCGGGAATTACCGGTGATGACGGTGCAACCCATAACGGAATCTGGGATCTCTCACTTTTACAGGTCGTGCCTGAGTTACGAATAGCGGCGCCGCGAGATGAAGCGACGTTACGTGCCGAATTCGCCGAAGCTTTACTTATTAGCGACGCTCCAACAGTTGTGCGATACCCCAAAGGGGCTCTACCTGCACAGCGTCCGGCTCTTCGTAGCGTGCAGGGTGTCGATATCTTGGCCGACCATGGTGATCAACATGTGCTTATCGTTAGTGTCGGAGCCTTTGCAGACTTAAGTTGCGAGGTGGCTGAGCGCCTGCAAGCGCAGGGGATTGGCAGTGTGGTCGTTGATCCTCGCTGGGTGAAACCCGTGCCAGAAGCGATTGTGACTCTTGCACAAGCATCCAAATTAGTGGTTGTTATCGAAGACGGCATGCGCACGGGCGGAGTTGGCTCTGCAGTAAGCCAAGCGCTTCGCGACGCAAACTTGGAAGTGCTCGTGCGCAATATTGGCATCCCAGATGAATTCTTGGATCATGGCAAGCGCGCAGACTTGTTAAGGCAGTTTGGTTTGTCGCCGCAGGAGATTTCGCGATCAATCGTTGAGTCGGTTTCGGTAAATACTCAAAGTGCACCGCAAAGTATTACTGCTCCGGTGCAACCGTAGCCAGTAGCCCAGTTAAAAATACGGGCAGAGTCAGCGCTATCTGCCACGGCCGGGCACCACTGTCTTGAAGAAATCGCTCGATTTCATCTGGCTCAATTACCGGAGGTGGCTCCCAGCACAAACGACGGCCGATTTCAGGGGTTAATAAGTTTTCAACTGGGATGTTTACCCGCTCCGATATTTCCGAAAGTCCTTCACGGACTGCTTCAAGGCGTGCGGCTGCTTCTGGTCTCTTACTGGCCCAAATACGTGGCGGAGGGAGGCTTTCACTTGGTGCGGCATGAGCTGGCCATAGATCAGGCGACATTTCCAAAGCAGCGCTGATCGCAGCCCACCATTGCGAACGACGTCGTGTTTGCCCGCGACCAGAAAATTCAGGCAATGCACCCAGTTCTTCGGTTGTCGCAGGCAACGCGGTAGCTGCCGCAATGATTGCGGCATCGGGCAGGATGCGTCCGGGAGCAATATCTTCGCGTTGTGCGGTTGCATCACGCGCTGTCCACAGTGCGCGAACTACCGCCAATTGTTGGCCCTTGCGTAATTTATGAACTCCTGACGTGCGGCGCCAAGAATCAGAACCGCGATCTCTTGGCTTAAAATTGAGCAGGGCTTCAAATTCTTGTTGCGCCCATTGGAGTTTGCCTGCGGTGTTGAGTTCGGCCTCAAGAACATCCTTCAACTCTACGAGCAATTCAACGTCGAGCGCTGCATAACGTAATTGAGCTTTCGATAGGGGTCGAAGCGACCAATCAGTGGCGCCATGACCCTTTTGAAGAATCTCACCTAACTCTGACTCAACAAGTGCTCCCAGACTGACGCGCTCACGACCCAGTAAACGACCGGCTAACTCAGTATCAAAAAGTTCCTTGGGATACAGACCTAATTCATTGAGGCACGGAAG
>CANJCG010000049.1 GCA_947472655.1 Actinomycetota bacterium | reverse complement strand
TAGTTCAGCTGGGGCCGGCTTGCTTACGCGGCCGGCCCCAGCTGTTTGTTAGCCGCGACGCCGTGCTTGCGGTGTCATCCAAGGCAAGGCCCAACCACCATCGGTGCCGTCAAGATTGGTGCCAGGGGCAACGATCTGATCAATGCGATCAAGCACATCTTCGGTCAATTTGATCTCATCTGCACCCAACTGAGTTTCCAACTGCTCCATCGTGCGAGGGCCAGTGATGACTGAAGTAACACCCGGATGTTCCAGCACAAAAGCCAAGGCAAGCTGCGGCAAGGTGATGCCAACTTCTTCGGCCAACCGTGCCAGAGCATCGGCAGCAATCAACTTGGCTTGGTTACCGGGAAGGTCAGCATCAAAGCCAGGGCTAGCTGAACGAATAGTGCTTGCTGAGTTGGATGCGGTCGAACCTTCAATGCGGTAGCGGCCGCTGAGCCAGCCACCAGCAAGTGGACTCCAGGTGAGCGTGCCCATGCCGTACTTCTGCGCTGTAGGAAGCACATCAGTTTCAATGCCACGAACAAAGATTGAGTATGGAGGCTGTTCAGCAACAACGCGCTTGAGATTCCGCTTCTCTGCAAGCCACTGACCTTCAACGATTTGTGTTGCAGGAAATGTTGAGGTGCCGATGTAGCGAATCTTTCCTTGGGTGACTAGGTCAGATAAGGCGCCCAAGGTTTCCTCGAAATCAGTTCCGGGCTCTGGACGATGCACTTGGTAGAGATCGATCCAGTCAGTTTGTAGGCGACGAAGCGAGTCTTCAACTTCTTTAATAATCCAGCGGCGAGAGTTTCCGCGCTTCAATGGATCAGTGCGGCCCATGGGGTTATGAAACTTGGTGGCAAGAATGACGTCATCGCGACGACCAACCAAGGCTTTACCAACGATGATTTCTGACTCCCCGAATGAATACATGTCAGCGGTGTCAACCAAAGTGATTCCAGCATCAAGAGCGCGGTGAATGATCGAGATGCTTACGTCGTGGTCTGGTTCGCCCCATTTGCCAAACATCATCGTGCCAAGCGCAAGTTGGGAAACATGCATTCCGGTGGTGCCAAGTGTGCGGGTAGCCATGAGGATTCCTTTTCAATCGTGTTCGGCGGGTAAGCGCCGTAGGTACTTGTTGGGGATGAATCTCGCAACATGCAGGAAGGCAATGCAAAGAAGACTGAAGTTTATTGGGTAATCAATCGGGTTATGGCCAAATCAATTGATTCGGACTCAAGTGATGACGGTCTGTTCGAATTATGAGGACAGCGATGTGGGCCCAGCTCGTCAGAGCAAGCCTGGGCACACCTACTCTGCGAAAAGCCTGCGAATCGTGGTGCGGCGGTAGTACGTTCTTCCAAGTCCGGCTCGAGAGCGTCTGTCCATTGCCGGTAGTACACCTGATGCGGAGGACCACCCGATGGCAATGTCGAACATCGTTATCCCCGAGTCAGCTACAGCGGCTGACTATCCACCAATTCCTGAGGTAGATAACCTCACGAGTTTCTTCTGGGAGGGCGTAGCTAAACATCAGCTCCTCATCTTGCGCTGCGGGGCCTGTGGCACATACGTGCACTACCCGCGTCCGGTCTGCCCGAAGTGCCTGTCGATGGACCATCTGGCTCCACAGCAGGTCTCGGGGCGTGGCACGATTTACTCGCACACGACCACAGTTCAGCCTTTCCACCCGTACTTCGTCGACAAAGTGCCGTACAACCTCATCATCGTGGCGCTTGATGAAGACTCGGACATACGCATCACCAGCAACATGGTTGATATTGCCAACGATGACATCAGAATCGGCATGGCCGTCCAGGTGACGTTCCAAGAGGTAGCCCCAGGGCTGACCCTTCCACTATTCAAGCTCGCCTGACCGGCGCAACCCACGTAACTTCCGAGGAGAACCACATGGCAAAGAGTGATCGCGTCGCCGCAATCGGTGTCGGCTATTCAACCACCGGTCGGCGCACCGGATTAAACCGTCGTCAACTCGTCGCTCAGGCAGCTACAGCAGCCATGCGCGACTGCGGCATTACCGCTGACCAGATTGATGGTGTCGTGTTACATGCCGGCATCGCTGGAGCAGAGCCTCCGGGCTTGGATCGCATCGACGCACTTGATGTGGGCCACATGTTGGGCATCATGCCGCTCAATTTTTATAACTCCGACCAAGGTGGTCCGGCCTACATCCACGCTGCGATCTCCGCGATCGCCGCAATCCAAAGCGGTCAGGCACACACGGTGCTCACCGTGCGCGTGATCAACCAACGCCTCAGTAGCGCTCAAGAGCGCGACTCAGTGCAAGGACCGATGTATGTACCTGGGGACTCGCAGTTCACGATGCCGTTCGGATCGGTAACGCCGATCCAGACCATCTCCGCACTGCCAGCTCAACGACATATGGAACGTTACGGTACGACCGAAGAACAATTCGGCGCACACGTGATTTCTCAGCGTGCCAATGCCGCACTTAACGATGACGCGATATTGCGTGATCCGCTGACGATGGAAGATTATTTGAACTCGCGGTACGTAAGTAAGCCTGTTCGCTTGCTGGACTGTGACTACCCAGTGGACTCGGCTTCCGCGATCATCTTCACCACCGAAGAGCGGGCACATGACTTCGCTAAGAAGCCAGTATTTGTCGAATCGGCGGCTCTGTCAGCCACTGACATTTTGCCAGCTGGCTTCGAAAAAGTGCTCGACATGAACCGTAACTCGCCATTCCACGCGGCTGAGCAGATGTGGTCACGAACCGATCTCAAACCAGCTGATGTGGACTGCGCACAGTTGTATGACGGATTCACGATCATTGTGTTTCAGTGGCTGGAAGCCTTGGGCTTCTGCGGTGAAGGCGAGTCAGGACCATTTGTTGAGTCCGGCGCGACCAGGCTTGGTGGAAGCCTGCCAGTGAACACCGATGGCGGAGCCTGCAACGTGGGACGTCGACACGGCGCGAACTTCTGCATCGAATCGATTCGCCAATTACGCGGTAATGAGTCCGGTGCACGCCAAGTAAAGGACGCTGAAGTAGCAGTTTGGGCCAACGCTGTTGGACCGTTCTCTGGTGCTGTCCTGATGACGGGCAGCTGATTCACCGCAAGTTTGCGGCACCCTAGCAAGGGTGGGTCACGCCGGTAGGTTGCGCCAAAGCGCCGATTCATGCGCTGATGCCAACCGATGCAAGGAATAGCAATTTAGGTGCTGCTTGGCTAGATTTGTCAGAAGCTTGGAACACCCTTGCAAACCGCGGCAAATTCGCAATGCGCCGGCGAAAGGCAATTCCCATGAAGTTCATGCGTGTAGGCGTTGCCACTTTTGCCGGATTGCTCTTGGCGAGTGGACTCGCCACCGCTCAGAGCATGGCAACAGGCGCCAATTCAGCTCCGGTTGCTGCATTCACGCTCGTGGCCCCAAATGGGCTTTCACCTTCGGGTCTTGTAGCGCGTGCCATTGTTGATCGAGGTAACGGCTGCCCATTCCTAAACGTCACGAATATCAAAGGTGAAATGCAGTCAGTGGAAATGCGCGAGCGCAGCGCCCCCGCGACAACTGGAGCCGCATTCTCAGCGTTCACTTCATGCTCAGCCCATATTCCCGTTGGTGCTAAGACCGCTCAGGTTGGATCCACATTTATCCCAGCCGCTATGCCATCCAAGGTGAGAAAGTTGGCAATCTTTGGCGACACTGGTTGTCGTGTTAAAGCCAACCTGGCGCAACAATGCGGTGATGCCAACTCGTGGCCGCTGGCAAAGATTTCAAGCAGCATCGCGAAAGACAAGCCAGACCTCATCGTCTTCACTGGTGACTTTTTCTACCGCGAAGCAGCCTGTGCTTCCACGCTTATTGCTCAATGCGCTGGATCACCCGCACCTGTCCAAGGTATGCCTTTTAATGACACGGCTTACGCCTGGGCAGCTGATGTTTTCACGCCAATGTCGCCTATATTTTCTACGGCCCCCATTCTGGTGACGCGGGGAAATCACGAAGCATGTAACCGCGGCGGAAACGGCTACTTCATCTACATGGATCCGCGCGATGGCTCACAGAATACGTGCGCACCGTATACAGGTCCAGATGGCGCTCTGACCGTGCCAGCGAACGATCTCAATCAAAGCTACGCCTCGGATGTGTCAATTGATGCAAAGCACACACTGCGCTTTGTCGTGGTTGACTCGGCCTATGGTGACGACTGCAATGTGTCGTCGATTTACGATACGCAACGTGCTCGGTATCTGGCTGCGGCAAATCTTGCAAAGAAACAAAACTCCTGGCTGATCGTTCACCGCCCGATTGTGGGTTGGCAAGTCAACGATGATTGCAGTCCTACCGGAGGCTGGGTATCTTCTGACCAAAGTGCAGCCAGTGCCGGCTTGCTCGGGAACTATCAGATTCTGGTTTCTTCACATGTGCACGTCGTTGAAGCGATCAATATCCCTGGGATTCCAGGTCAGTTAGTCATTGGCAATGGTGGGACATTGCTCGATCCCGTTCTGGGAGCAATCTCTACTACTTCAGGTCCGTCCACCCCACAGATTACCTATGGCGCGCCAACATCCTCATGGATGAGTAGCCAATTCGGCTATGTAATCGGGATCCCGAAGTCGTCTACTCAGTGGGACCTGCAAATGCGCAATCCTGCCGGCGCTACGTTCGCGTTGTGCGCGCTGAAGTCCAAGAACATTGCTTGCAGCAATAAGTAAGACCCAGCGCATGTAGCTAGGCCATAGCGAAAGTTCACTAAGAGAACGAAAGAACTGCTACTTCACCAACATGAAGAGCGCCCGTTGTGTACGTGTGTTGTTATTGCTGAAAGGACTGATCATCTCTTCGCGAACGCCGCGACAAGTTTGTCTCTCGACTTGGTAGCCAGCCCCGATAAGACGGTCCAAGGGCTACGGTTCATGCATGGGTGCTATTGAGGGCGGTGCGGCTGGTCGCGGTGAAACGAGTCCAGATTTGCAAAGCCTTGCCATCTCCTCATTGCGCGAACAAGGTTGGTCGCTTTTGCAGATCGCCGAGGCATTAAGTCTCAACTCCGAGCAGGTGCGGCTGATTCTTGATTCTGTGAATGCAGGGTCTGACCACACCGAGCCTTCGCCCGTTGCTGTTACTGATGCGCTTGCGCACTGGCTTAAAGCACACCCAGGTTCAAGTGCCCGCGACGCTCAAGCAGCGCTGGGTTTATCTGACGCGCAATTGTCTGCAGGCGTGAACGATGAAGTGCGTCGTCTGGCGATCCGGGTGCGCGAAGGTGAATATTCACAGGTCTATTCCGATGAAGATATTTATTCGGCTCTTCGCCGGTCGTGGGATGTAGTCAAAGTTCATTCAGCAGGGCTGAGTTACGACAAATATCGAGAACTGGTGAGCAGTGGACAAGTCGATGGCCCGTCAGCTCCCCGAATCTTGCAGAGGTTTGGCACCTGGATTGCTGCAGCTGGACTTGCTGGCGTGCCAACAGGGGCGCGTCCAAATCGAACCTATGAATCAGCGTGGACTGACGAAGACATCCTGAAACATGTCGCTGACTATCTTGATGATCCGACAACATCGGGAAGCTATGCAGGTTGGGATGTATGGAAAAAGGTTCATGCACCTAGTGCGCCTTCTGGCCCAACCCTTCGTAACCGAATTGGTTCATGGTCGGATATCAAGCGGCGTGCACTTGATATCCGACCTGAACGGTAGTTCTGTTTTGGTGCTTAGGCGATAATCCTTGATGCGCGAAGTTCTTTGATTCGTGCTGCATCAAGACCAACAAGCTCGGTCAGAATTTCGTCAGTGTGTTGACCAAAGTCTGGAGCTGGATTTCCCGGTCCGGCGTCTTCGTTGAACATCACGGGCGGCATAACCACCACAGGTGTTCCTGGCTCATTGCTAGGCCTGCGAATCATGCCGTTTGCAATTGCCATTGGGTCATCAGACATTTCAGCCGTATTTTGCACCGGCGCCCAGACTCCCTTTGATGGAAGCAAGATGGTCTTCCATTCGGAGAGTGTCTTGGTTGCAAAGACATCATCAAGAATCGCCATGAGCGCTGGCGAGTTCTGCATGCGATTTGCCGTTGAATCAAAACGCGGATCAGTGATGAGTTCATCCCGGCCGATAAGTCGCGCAAGGTCTTCGAATTCATCTTGGTGATCACCTAGGAATGACATGTAGATGAATCGCACATCACTGGTCTGATACCACGTGCCAGACCATTGACTTGCTGATCGTTCGATAAATGCACCAAGCATGGCCGAGCCCGGGGCTAATTGAGCACCGATAATTGCTGGCGCATTGAACCAGGCCGCGGTTCCCATCAGTGATGAATCAACAACAGCTGCTTCGCCAGTGCGCTCGCGCTTCAATAGTGCAGCGCAGATGCCGCCGGCAAACACGAGTCCTGACATTCCATCGCCGTGGCCAACCATGCCTGGAGGAGTGTTTGTGCCCGTGACCACCATTGCCGAACTGGAAAGTGATCCGCGCGACCACCAACTAGCGGCGTCATATCCGCCACGCAAGTTTTCCGGGCCAAGTGGGCCAGCTCCGGTGCCCTTTGCGTAAATCAACTTGGGATTAATTTTCTTAAGATCTTCAACGTCAAAACCAAGCTTGATGCGTGTTTTAGGTAGGAAACTTGTAATAAACACGTCTGACTTCTTGACGAGTTCATACAACATATCGCGACCCTCATCTGTGGCCAGATTCAAAGCAAGTGAACGCTTGCCGCGGTTGTAGTGCTTGAACATCCATGCGGCGCCACCTGGCTCAAGGGAGCCACCTGCGAAAACTCGCATGGGATCGGGTGAGTTTGGGTTTTCGATGTGAATCACATCGGCGCCCCATTCAGCTAGAACTCGCGCTGCCGAGGGGCAAAAGGCCCACATCGTCAGATCAAGTACCCGAATACCATCCAGCATGCCTTCATTCATGAGTACTCCCGTAGTCAGTTGTGTGGGCCGCATAATTGTGTTTGAAATATGCGATAGCGACCTAGAGAGAACTTAGTTTCATCAAGTGCTTGCGGCAACCGGAATACACAATCTGATACACAAGCATTTAGGAGTCCTATCTGCAGGATTGTCTCTTCACACACTGTGTGAGTTCTGCGTTACCTCTCAAGGTTTAGGGCCTACAGTGCCAAAATGATCAAGCGTCCTCTTGCACTTGCGGCATTGACCGCGTTACTCATCCCATTTCTGGGGGCATCCCCGGCCCAAGCGTTGAGTCAAGAAAGTTTCACGACCCCGGGGTTAACTTCATGGGTGGTGCCAAGTGGCGTCACCCAGATCACGGTCATGGCTATCGGTGGCGGCGGTGGAGGTGGGGGCAGTGGCGCCGGTGGGGCGGGGTGCGCTGTTGTTTCGACATTTGCGGTGACCCCGGGGCAATCGATTCGACTTTTCATCGGTGGCGGTGGTGGCGGTAATACTGGCGGTGGTGGTGGTGGTGGATCGACCACTGTTGATTTGCAACGCATTTGGGGGCTCGTTGCTGGTGGCGGTGGTGGCGGTGGCGGCGGCAGAGCCGGGGGACCTGGCGGCACATGCGGTGGCGGTGGCGGCGGTGGTGGAGGCATCGGGGTAGGTGGCAATGGCGGCGGCGATGGCAATGGTGGCTCAGCTGGTGGCGGCAACGGACTGGCAGGTGCTGGTGGCACTGGCGCCCAAGGCGGTTTGGTTGCATGCGGTGGCGCTGGCGGTATTGGAGATGCGAATTCTTTAGGCTACGGCGGTGGTAGCACCGGTGGTGGCGGTGGTGGCGGATACGGTGGCGGCGGTGCGGGCACCTACGGTGGTGGTGGCGCTGATAGTGACGGTGGTGGCGGTGGCGGCGGCAGTACCGGCCCTACTGGTAGTACTTTCGCTGCCGGCAGCAATGGAGGTGCCGCCCGAAGTGCAGGTGGCAGTGGACGAGTGCTCATTACTTATAGCTCGAGCGTTATTCCAACAGCACCTTCTTGGCACCAATCAACAGGCCGAGTCGTTACTGCTACGTGTGATGTGGGCTGGAGTCCAAGTTGGGCGCAGTGGCCCAATGGCAACACGGGCGGATACGTATGCAATAAAGAGATCTATATGACGGTTTCTGGTAGTTGGTCAAGCAGGACGCATACCGCAGCCGCAGATGATTCTTTGGGGATGGCATCAAAGCAGGTGCTGCTCATCGCACGCGGATGCTGAATCGACTTCAGTTGAACATTCAACTAGCATGGGGTAATTCGTAACGTCGGTTCAACGCTCGCGCGGGACCATTCACACCTAGGGACCCCCATGACTTTGCTTCGCATTGACGCCAGTATCCGTATCGAAGGTTCAGCTAGTCGCGAGATTGCTGACATCGTGGAGGCTGAATGGCGTGCTGTGCGACCAGGTGACACGGTTATTGCACGCCACCTTGGCACTGATCCGATTCCATCAGATGCTTGGACGAAAGCGATTTTTGCTAACTGGACTCCTGTTGATGAGCGAACCTCTGATCACCTTGCCGCGTTGTCGGTTGGCAAAGAACTCGTCGATGAATTGGATGCTGCAGATGCGATCTTGATCGCCACGCCTTTGTACAACTTTGGGGTATCCCAGCACGTGAAAACCTGGATCGACTTGATCATCACTGACCCTCGTGCAGCTAACGGTGCCCCACCAATCTTGGCTGGGAAGCCAGTCGTGTTGGTTGTTGTGCGTGGTGGTTCATATGCGCCCGGCACGCCGCGTGAAGGTTGGGATCACTCAACGGGGTACCTCGAGCAGATACTCGGCAAGGTCTGGGGAGCCGACCTCACGGTGGTTGAGCGCGAATTTACCCTCGTTGGGGTGAACCCAGCACTTGATGAATTCAAGGAGCTCGCTGACAAGCTCAATAGCGATGCCAAAGCCTCGGCAACCAAGATCGGGCAAGTCATCGCCGGTGCCTAAATGATGTATCGATACGAGTAACAAAGTTCTAATGGACCAAAAATTCCTACATCGGCCGTGAATGCTCGTTAGGCTGAAGTCATGTCATCGCCAATTTCAGAAAAGCACCTACTCGCTGAGACTGCCGCTCATCTGGGCGTGGAGTGGACTGATCCCTCCTTGCAGCGCGAGTTCTGGAAAATCTCAGATGGTTCGAGTCTTTCTTCCTTGCGTTGGGGCGATGACACACCGCAAGCGGTGTTCCTGCACGGCGGCGGCCAAAACGCCCACACGTGGGATGCGGTGGCATTGCTGTTAGGCAAGTCCATCGTTGCAATAGATATGCCAGGGCATGGTCATTCAGATTGGCGCGAAGATAAGGCCTACTGGCCATTGACCAATGCGGCTGCAGCAGCCGAAGTCATAGACCAGATGGGGATCGGATCGCCCGTTGCTCTGATTGGGATGTCGCTGGGTGGCTTAACGGCCATTCGCCTCGCAGCTGTACGTCCTGACTTATTTTCAAGCGTCACAATTATTGACGTGACCCCAAGTCAGATGGGGCAGATGAAGAAAATGAGTGAGCAAGAAAAGGGCACGACAGCGCTCACTCAAGGACCAACGCGCTACGCCACCCTCCAAGACATGATCGCCGCCACTGCAGCTTTAGCACCTCATCGTTCGGCGGTTTTGATTGAACGCGGAGTTGTGCACAACGCCCGCGAATTTGAAGATGGCCAATGGGGCTGGCGCTATGACAAGTTGGTTTCAGACGAAAAAGTCAAAGATGGCGAGAGCCCAGACTTCGATGAACTTTGGGATGATGTCTCAGCAATTGCAATGCCGATGATGTTGATTCGAGGCGGAGCATCAGCCTTTGTTACCGAAGAACATGTTGCCGAATTTAAAACCCGTGCGCCTCAGTTACGTTTTGAAATCGTCGATGGGGCAGGGCACTCAGTGCAGTCAGATCGGCCCGCCGAGTTGGCGGCTGTGCTCACTACGTTCATCTGAAGTTGAACGAAGGCGTCTACAACTCACCATTTGCAACTTGTTTACGGTGTTCGCCTTCGGCAAGCGTTTTGAGTCTGGGCAACGTGGCAATGATTGAATTCAAATTCATGTTGTAGGCATTCATGAGTTTAAGTGCAGCAGGAATTTTTGCTGTGCGAGCATCGAAAGTTTCTGTGACGATCGTGGTGCTTGCATCAAGCACCTCGAGTTCGTAGCGCCAGCGATGCTTGCCCACGTGGCACCAAGCAATGCATCGATCTTCTTCGAATTCAACAACTTCATTTTGTATGCGATAGGGCACCACGCGCTTCATGCTCATGGTGAACTTTTCGTTCAGGGCCAATCGAGAGGCACCTAGTTGCAGCGACGGTTGTATACCTTGTACTGAGCCTGAGCCATCGAATTCACAATGGCGGGCAGGATGAGCCAGGAGATCGAAAATCAACGAAGCAGGGGCATCGATCACGATGCTGGCGGCTCGCACATACGGCTCGTGAGTGTCGATCACTGTGACGTTTTGGCTGGAGTCCATGGGCACATTGTGGCCGATAACGAATCTGACTCGCGTGGATGGTTCCCAAAAGTGACATTCAGTGTGGGGAACACCATGCCAGCCGAACTTCGATCCCTACGAGACACGGTGGCGCTTCAACACAATTGCTTAGGAACTTGCTGACACGATGTGAGAGTGAATCAATATGGCGAACTTTTCGTAGAAAGCACGAAAGTTCAGCGAAACAACGTGTACAAAGCCAGGCCGATACGCGCTTCGATTCTTTGCACATTAATGGCCATGGCAACTATATATTTTGGTGAACCGACACTCGCTGTTCCGCTTGTCATTGGGGCCTTTTTCGCCGGGTTATGCGATGTTGCTGAACCTGTTGGTGATCACTGGCGCTCGATGTTTTGGACCAGCCTGTGGTTGACAGTTGGCACTGTGCTTGGTGGGCTGAGTTCAAATCTTGGCTATGTAGAACTCTTGAGCGTTGCCATGTTCGCATTTATTTGTGGCATCGCCGGCGCTGTGGGTCAACGTGGAGCGTTGAACGGGATGCTCGCGTTGGTGATGTATGCCATTTTCGCCGGCACTCCTGCGCAAGGGCACAGTATTTTTGTCGATGGCCTTTTTGTTGCAATCGGTGGGGCGATTCACCTCCTTGTTGTTACTGCGACTGCTCTCATACGGGATCGCACAGCGCTAAAATCTCAAACCAGTTCGGCTACAAACTTTTGGGTGCGCTTGCAATCAGGGTTCGCAGCTCCACACCATTTTCTTCGACATGGCATCCGATTGGCGTTAGCCATGGTCGCGGCTACCGCACTTTCAGACTTTCTCCAGTGGCCGCATGAGTATTGGATTCCCATGACAGTTGCGTGGGTAAGTCGCCCAGACTTCGCCGGCACCGCTACTCGAGTGATTGGCCGTTTTGCTGGAACAGTCGGGGGAGTCGCAGTAGCCGTGCTGTTCGTAGATGGATTCGCCTTGCACTCGTATTGGCTTTGCGTTGTAGCCGGAGCGGGCGCGGGCCTATGTCTTGCCTTTGTTAGGGCAAATTACGCGATCTCGGTGATCGGCGTGACACTCGTGATCATTTCCTTGTTCGCTTTGCAGGGGGAACCGGTAGGT
>CANJCG010000048.1 GCA_947472655.1 Actinomycetota bacterium | reverse complement strand
TTCTGCAACAGAAGCTGGAGTGGCGTTCATCTCCAACACGGCATAAATGCCGTCTGCCTTCTTATTGATTTCGTAAGCCATGCGACGACGGCCCCAAATATCAACCTTTAGGACTTCGCCACCATCAGCACGGACAACATTCAGGAACGTTTCCAAGCTGGGAGCGACGGTTTTTTCTTCTAGATCTGGATCGAGAATTACCATGACCTCATAATGACGCATAAGAAACCCACCTCCTTTGGACTAAATCGGCCGGGGACGATCCCCGACAGGAGGGTTCTTGCGTGCCTGCTGGTGAAAGAAAAACCACTTCTTAGGTCAACAGGACCTCCAAAGGTTAGCCGACTTTGGGCTTAAGGCCAAAAGGGCGGATCTGACTTCATTACTTATCCACACATGCCTTTGTCCGCGGATCCCCTCCACCGGCCGTGCTTGTTGTTTTCTGTGAGGGCTCAACTCGTTCGTTGTTAGAAGATGACGAGTCCCTTGCCTATTTGGTACCAGAATCGGTACCCTACTTCTATGGCCGTGAATGTTCGAATGAATGAAGAGTTAGCCGGGGACCTCAAGGCTCTGGCTCAGGAAACCGGACGTTCCCAGCAAGATCTCATCCGCGACGCCATCGCTGACTACATCCGCAATTACCAGCTGCGTGCCTTCCCACCTGAGATTCGACACATGCTTAAGCCGGCAACTCACGCGTCACCGGAACTCCTGGCTCGGCCACGACGCATGCTCCCAGAAGGCGTAACCATTGAGAGCATGCTTGCTCACGAGCGAGGTGAGGGTGCTCGATGATCGTCTATTGCGATAGCAATATCTTGCTCAAACGAGTCTTGGACGAGCCCGATAGCGAAGAAATCACGCACCAGTTGGATTCAATTATTTCGATGAACTCAACGCTGATTACCTCGGATCTTGCAAGGCTGGAAATCGATCGAAATATTCGTCGTGAGTTTGGCTCCCCACAACCCGACGATGTCCAGATTGCACTCGACTATGTCGTCCTCGCATACCTCGACATGCACATTCTTATGAACGCCGCCGATCTGCCCTCTCGGTACTTACCAACTCTTGATTCCATCCATGTCGCAACGGCCTTCACTGTCGGCGCTGATCTCGTGCTCACCCTCGACAAACAGATGCGTGCGGCCTGTTCAGATCTCGGAATGCTGGTAGGGCCCTAGTCTTGACCCGTGCGCATTGCTACCTGGAACGTGAACTCAGTCGGCGCACGCCTCGAGCGCCTTTTGGCGTGGATCGAACTCAATCAACCTGACGTCTTGGCCCTGCAGGAACTTAAGTGCACCACAGAAGCCTTCCCATATATGGCGGTCCAGGCACTTGGCTATGACGTTGAGGCTCTAGGCACCGGCCGCTGGAATGGCGTGGCTTTGCTTTCAAAGATTGGCATCACTGATGTCACCCACGGCTTAATCGACCAGCCACTCTTCGAAGATGTGGCTGAGCCCCGAGCCATTGGTGCTACCTGCGGTGGGGTTCGCGTTTGGAGCATCTACGTTCCCAACGGTCGCGAACTCGATCACGAACACTACGCATATAAATTGAATTGGTTTGCGGCGTTACGGCGCACTGCAGAGGCTGAACTCGCCCTAAACCCTTCGCTGCCTTACGTCATCATCGGTGATTACAACGTTGCTCCGACCGATACTGATGTTTGGGATATTTCGAAATTTGAGGGCAGCACACACGTCACTGCTGCAGAACGTGATGCAGTCACAGCACTCACCACAATTGGGCTTTCCGAAGTGCTGCCGCGCTCATTGAAAGGTGAGCCGTACACATTCTGGGATTACCGCCAGGCCGCATTTGGTCGTGGTTGGGGAATGCGCATCGACCTTGTCTATGGCAATGAATCGTTCGCGAGTTCAGTCAGTGATTGCTATGTCGACCGCGAGGAGCGCAAAGGAAAAGGCGCTTCAGACCACGCACCCGTAGTGATCGACGTGAACTTGCCGTGAAGTTAACTGTTCGGGTCATCAGCGCCGATCAACATCGCGAATGGATCACTCAGCGCTCATCTGTGTCTTTTTTGCAACTTCCCGAATGGGGCAACGTCAAAGTTGGCTGGAAAGCTGAATCACTCGGTTGGTTTCTTGGCTCTGAACTCGTTGGAGCTGGCTTAGTGCTGTACCGACCTGTGCCGAAAATCCCTGCTCGCTCACTGGCTTATCTGCCGGAGGGACCAGATATCGATTGGTTGCAACAAGCGCATCCCGACCTCGCTATCAACGACTGGCTGGCTCCCATGCTCGCGCATTGTCGTGAGCGTGGCGCATTCCAAGTAAAGATGGGTCCACCAGTTGCCACCCGCCGCTGGAAAGCTGATTCCATCAAAGACGCAATGGCCAAATGGCGCGAAGAAGAAGTCACACCCCCTGCTCATCTACACGACGTGATTGCTGATTGGCACAGCGTTGAAGCGCAACACCTTTCGGTTCAACTGAATTCGAGGGGTTGGATTCAAGAAACTGCAAATGGCGCCGGGTTCGGCGATGTGCAGCCCCGCTACGTGTTTCAAATTGACCTTCGTGACCGCACTCTTGGTGAAATATTTGCCGGCTTCAATCAACTATGGCGCCGCAATATTCGTAAAGCCGAAAAATCCGGCGTTGTAGTGTCGCTAGGCCAACGTGAAGACCTTGCCGACTTCCATCGCGTGTACGTCGAAACAGCAGCTCGCGATCTTTTCACCCCTCGCGCACTTTCCTACTTTGAAAAGATGTGGGACGAACTTAACGGCGTGCATCCGGGTCGACTCACCTTGCATATCGCTCGATACCAAGACCATGTCGCTGCTGCAACGTTGATGGTCCGGGTTGGAACTCATGCTTGGTACTCCTATGGCGCCTCAACAACGGCCGACCGTGACGTGCGTCCGTCCAATGCCTTGCAGTGGGACATGATTCAACTCGCGTATTCATCTGGGTGCCAGATTTATGATCTACGCGGGATTGCCGACACCTTGAATCCAGATGATCATTTATTTGGTCTTGTGCAATTCAAGGTCGGAACTGGCGGCTTTGCCCAGGAGTACCTTGGTGAGTGGGATTACATCCTGCGTAGTACTTGGTCTAAGGCCTACGGTCTCTATCAGTCGCGGCGCGGTTAGGAGTAGCGATGTCTTTTGTCCTAAGTGTTAACGCTGATCGTTGGCGTGCCCATATGCATTCCACTGCTGCAGAGATCGCATCAGTCACCGGGTTTCCTGTTGTCCCCGTCATCAAAGGAAATGGTTACGGTCTCGGACAAGCTCGGCTTGCACGCGAAGCAGAAAGTCTTACTGGAACCGTTGTGGCTGTTGGAACAGTCTTTGAACTAGAAGAAGTTCTATCGCATTCACTTTCCGACGTCATTGTGCTTGAGCCTTGTGACCCTCGCGATACAGCGAGTTCACACACCTGGGGGGAAGTCGGGCATCGTTGGGACAGCACACGCATCATTCGCACCATCTCTTCTATGGCAGGTCTTGAGTCACTACTTGAAGGCTCGGGCTCAGTGCGAGTCATTCTTGAAGGTCGCACTTCGATGCATCGCTTCGGTTTTACCGAAGCCGAGTTACTACGAGTTTTCGCTGACCATGCCGTTCGGGATGCAATCTCTCGTGGTCGAATACAAATTCTTGGGCTCGCCTTGCACTTGCCCCTTGAACAACCCGCTGACGAACCTGCCGGGGGCGGCACCGCGCGCGTGCGCGAGGTACTGCGCTGGCACGGCATCTGGCAGGCCGAGCTTGCAACAACCGAACTTCCGATAGATCCAACATTGTGGCTGTCACACCTGACCGACTCTGAATACTCAGACGTGCGTCGCTTCGCTAGTGACGTCCTTGTTCGAGCCCGGGTAGGCACACGCTTGTGGCTCGGGGATCGAGGCGGACTCACCGCCCAAGGCTGCGTACTCGCCGTGCACCCACTTCCCGACGGCGTACACGTTGGCTACCGCCAACGTTCAGGGCCAAAGGGTGGCACCTTGCTCATTGTCAGCGGCGGCACTACTCACGGCATTGGTTTATCGGCCCCAACTCCGGCCGCTTCCTTACGTCAACGAGTAGTGACCGCTGGCACGGGAGCCCTCGATGCCGCTGGTCGCGCACTGTCGCCATTTATCTGGGATGGCAAGCAACGCTGGTTCGCAGAAACCCCACATCAACATCATTCGATGATTTGGTTACCTCGAGGGGTAGTTGTTCCGCAAATTGGTGACCTCCTGCAGGCCGACGTGCGCTTTACGACATCACGTTTTGATGCAGTTCTTGGTCTGGGCTAGCTACGACTTCGTTGTAATGCGTTGGCGAATACATGTCTTGGATGACTCGATACGCGAAGTACACCGTGCCAGCGATATGGACGCCCGTAGCAACCGCATACCACTGAGGAGTTAGCCCTTTCGCGCCCTCAACGTTATAGCCAGCTAAGAACCACCACACGGCAATGAAGTACACAACTTGGCATGCCTGCCAAATGAGAAAGTCACGCCACCGAGGTCGAGCAAGTACTGCCAGCGGAATCAACCAGAGTCCAAACTGCGGTGAATAGCCCTTAGCAACGAGTGCGAAAGCTGCCACGACAAGAAATACGACAGATGCTGCTCGCGGTGGCACGGGAGATTGAAGAGTAATCGCTACAACGCCGATAACAGCAGCAGCAAAAAGCAAAAGTGACGCGAAATTTAGCACTGTGGTGTTCACTGAAGGCCCACCAATTTGGGTGATGGCATACCAAACGGAACCAAGCTCTGCACCTGAAGTCAGAATCTTCTTGTAGATGACAATCCAGCCGTCAAAGTGCAAGACGGCAAAAGGAAGATTCACTACCAACCAAGTCATCGCTGCCGTCACCGAAATCTTCACGGTTGCAGACCAGTCACGGGATCGTATAGCGAGAATGACCAGCGCGATGAAAATGGCAATCGGATAGCTCGCACTAGCTAACGCAAGGCCTAGGAAAATTCCCGTCGCCAGAAGTTTATCCTTGCGATAGTTCAAGAAAGCTAGCGAAACAAATGCAACTGCCAGCAAGTCCCAACTTATGGTTGCGGCAAGAATCATCATGGGTGCCAAGGCAATCATTGCCGCATCCCACGGTCGGTACTTCACTGTTTTAAGGGTGGCAATCACCGTTATGAGCAAGGCTATGAATAACAGCGTTACGGTGATGTCGTAATACAAAATACCGGCATCAGCTTGAGGCCAAATCCCGTTGAAGAATTTTGTGATAGTCGCGGCAACTTGCATGAACAACCCAACAAGCACGGGGGCATCCACCATCTGATCAGGTGTTGCGCTTCCTAAATAAGGAAAGATCCCTTCGGCAAATCCCTTGAGCGTGTAAAAGGGATGAATATCCGTGTAACACAAATGCTCATATCGTTGCGGTGAAATCCAGCTCGAATTTCGACATGAAGAATCCAACCAAATACCGAATGCGTAACTCATCGTGGTCAACACAATGATCACTCGAAGTGGTGACCACCAAGATCGGCTTACCCGTTGATACTTACCTGAAGGTCCACCAATCAGTTCCGCATTTTGTGCGATCAGTGGATCGTCTTGCGTTGGAAAAATGTGGGTCATTGAGTTCTACCCGGCTCGGCCAGGAGCCCCATCGCCACTACTTTGTGCTGGTGCCTTCGTGCCCTTGGTTTTTATAGGAGTCGGGGTAGGCGTTGGATCTGCTGCTGGAAGTTTTGACGCCTTACTTGGTTTGTTATTGATATTCGGTGCGCTATCTCCAACATTTGGAATGGCTGTTGTTGATCCCGGAATCGTGATCCCATCTGGGTTACCCGCCTCGCCAATGGCACCGGGTGCAAATTCCATCGATGCTGCCCCTGGGCAACCAAGTGGTGGTGTGCCACCGTTGCTGGCTGAAAGATCTGCGCAATTCCAACGATCATTGATTGAGTCAGGTGGCGGCGGGAATTGAACAATCGGTGTTCCTGCCAATGCGCCCTTCATATAGGCGGTCCACATTGCCGCAGGAAATGAACCTCCGGTAACTGTTCTTAGACCGCCCGTGCCAGTCATCGAGACAGGTAATCCATTTATCTCTTTGGCCATAAGCACCGCTGTTGAGAGTTCAGGTGTGTAGCCCACCAACCAAGCGCTCTTATTTCCGTCCGTGGTTCCGGTTTTTGCAGCTGCAGGACGCCCTAGCGCGCGCGCCGCAAAGGCTGTTCCCTTGTCAACGTTTTGGTTCAGTGCATAGGTCACGGTATTCGCGATCCTAGAATCAAATTCGGCAGTCACCGTGGGTGTGTACTCATAGAGAAGACCGCCATTTTGCCCCAGCACCTGCTTGACTATTGAGGTACTAGAACGCACACCTTGATTCGCAAAAGTTGCATAAGCGTTCGCCATATCTAGGCCAGAAGGTGATGCAGTACCGAGCACAAAAGTTAAGTCAAGGGCATCCAGATTCAATCCCGGAGTGCTTGTCGGTACACCCGCACGAACTGCTGCATCTGCCACCTTGTCTACGCCGACTGCCGACTCCAGCTGAACATAGGCGCAGTTGATGGAGTGCAGTGTGGCTTTGAGGAGAGATGCAAGTCCAAAGGATTTATCGGCATAGTTCGTCAAGGTATAACCGTTTACCGTGCACGGTGAGTCTGCATTCCACATGGTGTGCAGGTTGTAATCCTGTTCTGTTGCCGCAGCTAATGCGAAAGGTTTAAAGGTTGACCCTGCCTGCGCAAATGGCCTGGTCGCATTGTTAATTTGATTGGTAATGAAGTCTTCGCCGCCGTAAAGAGCGACAATCTCACCCGTGTTCGGTCGCACGGATGCCAAACCGATACGTAAACCTTTGGTGTTTGACTTTGGACCTTGTGCTTCAACCGCAGCCACTGCTGCATCTTCAGCTTTTTTATCTAAAGTTGTGATGATTCGCAATCCACCCTTTTCAACTTCCTGCTCATCAAAACCTTGGGCTACCAGCTGATCTTTGACCGCCTGCATCAGGTAACCCGTTTGACCACCAAGGCGATTAGCATTTACTTGTCGATTAATGTCAGGGAACTTTGCACTCGTTGCTTGGTCTTGGGTGATCCACCCTTGGTTAACCATGCCATCAAGTACGTACTTCCACCGACCTTTAAGTTCGCCATTATTCGGTGTCTCTGAGTAGTAGCTGGGAGAGTTAATAATTGCTGCTAGCAATGCACTTTGGCCGAGATTGAGTTGATCAACGGACTTACCGAAATAGCTACGAGCTGCAGCATCAATGCCATAAGCATTACGGCCAAAATAAATGGTGTTCAAATAATTCTCAAGAATTTGATCTTTCGAAGAAACCGTTTCTAGCTTGATCGAGAGCAAAGCTTCTTTGATCTTGCGGCTCCAGGAACGCTCTTGAGTTAAGAATGCATTCTTCGCGTACTGCTGTGTGATTGTGGAGCCACCTTGAGTCGAACCACCACTTACGTTATTAAACAGCGCACGCGCAAAGCCAATAGGTGAAATACCACCATGGTTATAGAAGTCTCGATCTTCTGCGGCAAGAATTGCTCTTTGAGTTATGAGCGGCACTGTGTCAAGGGGAACGCTTCGACGTGAAGTGTCTCCGAGTCGACCAACTTCGTTTTTGCCATCTGCGTAATACACGATCGTGGCTTGCGTGGTGGATAACTCGTTGGGTGTTGGCACAGTGGTTAAAGCAAGAGCAATGACGAACCCAACGACACCAAGAACTACGACAGCGATTCCCGCGAGAATGATTCTTCGCAACCAGTGTCGGCTTTTTTTCACCGGCCTACGTGACGGCGGGCGACGTTGCGCCGGTCGTCGAGCTGGTGGGCGGGCACCACTAGGTCGACTGCCTGATCCGCGCTCGGTCACGAATTCCCTTCAAGGTCAATGAGGTCGCGAGGGGTGCGGGGTGCACGACGCGGGACTCCATCTCCCAAGACGTAGGTCTTGGTGAGAAAGTTCCAATGGCAACGCTGGCAGACCTCAACCACATACACCTTGAACTCGCCGAAGGATTTCGCCATTTCTGGCAAATCCACTGCTTGTCGAACTCGGCCTGAATAGGGGCCAAGTTGATCTCCATAGACATAGGTGACGTGCACGAAATCAGGGTCTTTACACACCGGGCAGGGCGAACCCGTGGCTTCACCATGAAATTTGGCTGCTTTGAGTAAATATGGATCGGCATCGCAGAATTCGCTGCTCAACATGCCGCCATTAAAGAAGGCATACAGCGAGGCCCGGCGCTGCAGTGCGTAATCAATCGGCGAACGGTGAGCCGTTGGATCTTTAATTGGTTCGGCCGGTGGCAAGGCCTGATTCTTCGTCGGCTTGGCCGAGGCGCCGCGCACAACGCTGCCTCGAATCGCGGATTTGCGTGGGCCAGCCATCGCACTAGTCTAAACGGCGAATTGAGTGCCATGAGTTTGCGTCGATATATCGATTTGATATATCTTTCTGTCATGACCAAACGGGCTGACATCCTCGAATTTGCCGTTCTCGGCATGCTTGGCGATGGTCCCCTCCACGGTTATGAGCTTCGTAAGCGCCTGGATACCGTGCTTGGGCCCTTTCGAACCCTGAGTTTTGGTTCCCTTTACCCATGCTTACGCAGAATCGAGCAGCGTGGCTGGATTGCTCAAGTCACCGTCACGCCAGCCACGGAAAGCAGCGCACCTGCTCTGAGTGGTCGCCGCGCTCGCGTGGTCTACTCCCTCACCGGAGATGGCAAAGAAGCTTTTGAGCACTGGGTCAACGAATCTGGCCCGGAGGCTTGGGAGGACGAAGGCTTTGCCGCGCATCTGGCTTTCTTTGGTCGCACCGAAGCTCGGGTACGCGTGCGAATCTTGGAAGGACGACGCTCCCGAGTAGAAGAGCGCGTGGCTCTGCTGCGCGAATCTGTTACCAAATCCAAGGATCGCGTAGACAACTACACCCTCGAGTTGCAAAACCATGGACTCGATCGAGCCGAACATGAAGTGCGCTGGCTCAACGAACTTATTACGACCGAGCGTAAGAACGCAGAGTCTGCTCAACCATCAAGCACGGCCTGACAAAACAAGGAGAAAACCATGGGATCAGTTCGCGTCGCCATCGTTGGCGTAGGCAACTGTGCAGCTTCACTCGTACAGGGTGTCGAGTACTACAAAGACGCAGATCCAACAGGCTTCGTGCCCGGTCTGATGCACGTGAAGTTCGGCGACTACCACGTCAGCGATGTGAAGTTCGTTGCCGCCTTTGACGTCGACTCCAAGAAGGTCGGCCTTGATCTCGCCGATGCTATCGGTGCTTCAGAAAACAACACCATCAAGATTTGCGATGTTCCACAAACAGGCATCACTGTTCAACGCGGACATACTCTTGACGGCCTCGGTAAGTACTACCGCGAAACAATTCTCGAATCAGATGCTACGCCAGTAGACATCGTCGCAGCATTGCGCGCAGCCGAAGTTGACGTTGTTGTCTGTTACCTGCCCGTTGGTTCGGAAGATGCTGCACGCTTTTATGCGCAGTGCGCAATCGACGCTGGCTGTGGCTTCGTCAATGCACTGCCTGTCTTTATTGCTGGAACACCAGCTTGGGCCCAACGCTTTGTTGACGCAGGTCTGCCAATCGTTGGTGACGACATCAAAAGCCAGGTCGGCGCGACCATTACGCACCGCGTGCTTGCGAAGCTCTTCGAAGATCGCGGCGTGATCGTAGATCGCACCTACCAACTCAACGTTGGTGGCAACATGGACTTCAAGAACATGTTGGAACGCGATCGCCTCGAGTCAAAGAAGATCTCAAAAACTCAGTCAGTGACCTCACAGTTGTCGCATGACCTTGGTGCAGACAACGTGCATATCGGACCATCTGACTACGTGGCTTGGCTTGATGACCGCAAATGGGCTTTCATCCGCCTTGAAGGTCGTGCTTTCGGTGACGTGCCTTTGAACCTTGAATACAAGCTCGAGGTTTGGGACTCACCGAACTCAGCTGGCGTCATTATTGATGCTGTTCGTGCCGCAAAAATTGGCATGGACCGCAAGGTTGGTGGGCCACTTCTTGCAGCTTCCAGCTACTTCATGAAGTCACCACCTGTGCAGTACAACGATTCTGAAGCAAAGCAGGCAGTTGAAGACTTTATTAGCGGAAAAATCAAGAGCTAATTTTTTAGCTTTGTGTAGGGCCCGGCAGATTTTCTGTCGGGCCTTACACATGTGTACTGATCCCACTAGTCTCACGCTGTGACAAAGTTTTCGGCTCTGCGGGAGTTGCTCGCGACCAGAGACTTTCGACGTCTATTTTCAGTTCGCCTCGTTGGCCAATACGCAGATGGATTAGTCCAAGCCTCACTTGCCACTTTTGTGCTTTTCTCACCAGAACGGCAGCCCTCGGCTACCAAGGTTGCTGTTGCCTTCGCGATTTTGCTCTTGCCTTACTCAGTCATTGGACCCTTCGCCGGAGTTCTTCTTGATCGTTGGCGCCGTCGCAACATTTTAGTGAATGCAAACTTTCTCAAAGCCGTTGGCGTGATCCCAATTGTGGCGCTGATTGCAGCCAGCAACGATGGCGCCTTACTAGGAGTTTCAGTACTTCTTGTTTTAGGAGTGGGTCGATTTGTGCTAGCTGGACTGTCTGCATCATTGCCACATGTGGTTGAAGGACGAGATCTGGTGACAGCAAATGCATTGAGTCCCACATCGGGAACAATCGCCGCGGCGCTTGGCGCGGGCAGCGGAGTAGCGTTGCGCTCACTTGCAGGCGGCGGGGATACCGGCAGCCAAAGCGTGTTGCTTCTTGCAGCGGTTCTCTTTATTTGCGCCGGACTCATCGCGCGGCGCATTGCTGTTACTGCACTTGGCCCAACAGGTGAGCGTGCACCAGACACATTGATAGGCGTGCTTCAAGGATTCGTTGATGGGTTGCGCGTTCTTGGTAACCACGGCCGCCCGCGACGGGCAATTGCTGTTGTGGGAATTCATCGCATTGCCCTAGGCATGCTCACTGTGGATGCGCTGCTACTCGTTCGCAACACTTTTAATTCGATGACCAATGCTGACCACGCTTTGAGTCAATTCGCAATCATCACCGGAGCCGCTGCATCCGGCGCGCTTATCGGGGCAGTGTGCACTCCTTGGGCGTCCCGAAATTGGGGGACTGTTACCTGGTCTTCTTCGGTGTTGGTTTTTGGTGGCTTATCCGGTGGTGCTCTGGTGCTTGCTGGAGCTATGAATGAATCGATGCCTATATTGCTCATTGGTGCGGCTTGCTTTGGTTTGATTGGTCAAGCAGTAAAAGTTTGCGCCGATACGGAGATTCAAGTTGGAATCAGAGACGATCATTTAGGCAGAGTCTTTGCGCTCTTTGACATGATTGTGAACGCCTGCCTTGTCGCAGGAATCACCCTAATGGCACTAACCTCGCCAGCAAGTGGTCAAACACCTGCAATGATCAGTGCTGCAGGAATCTTGCTGGTAGTTACAGGTGCTTGGTTCTTCACTACAAATAAGGCAAAGGGGTAAGTCATGGGTCGTCGTTGGGGTGTGCGTTCAATTGCATCGCT
>CANJCG010000047.1 GCA_947472655.1 Actinomycetota bacterium | reverse complement strand
GTTGCATTCCCAATCATGGTCCTAGGTTTCGTCCTGTCTTTGTTCTTAAAAGAGATTAAACTTTCGCCACTTATAGGCAGGGAACATCCCGAAGAACTCCGAAGCTTCGAATAGCTCGTCTCCTTTCTCAAATCTGCAAAGATCATCACATGACCCACTCTTTGGCCGGTATTGATGGCTACGCAAAAGGCTGGGTCATTGCAGTATTGGACGATCAACAAATCACCTGGCGCACGTGCACGATTCATGAACTCAGGCACAATGTTGCTGACCTTGAGGTGATCGGGATCGATATTCCGATTCATCTCGTCGATACCGGTTGGCGCGCCTGCGACCAAGAAACAAAAAAGGCTTTGGGAAAATTCGGCTCCCGGGTGTTTATGACTCCTCCGCGTGCAGTGCTTGAACTTGGGTTTCATGCACCAAACGAAACTGTTCAATCACTCAGCCTCAAGCTCACTGGTCAAGGTGTTTCTCGCCAAGCTATGGCGCTGTCTGAGCGCATCCTTGCGGTGAACGCGATGTTGCCTGATGCCCGCCTGTATGAAGTCTTTCCTGAACTCGTGTTTGCTGCATTGGATGGCGACGAAGTGATGCCTTCTAAGAAAAGCGCGGCGGGCGCAGGGGCACGCATACGATCTTTGGACCCTTGGCTCACCACACTTGGCACCTCGTGCGCCTTACTGATGAAGAACTGCCCAGTAGATGTGCCAGTAGATGATGCCCTTGACGCGCTAGCCACGCTTGCCGGAACCTTGCGCATCTCAAATGGAGTTGCGCAACGCTGGCCAGCCAAAGGCAAGGTTCCAACTATCTGGGCTTAATCCCGACAATGAGAAGCGTGGCTCTGTTCGTTTTAGTCGACTTCCGGTCCCGAGAACCGAGTTCGCTTGATTTCAACCACACCGGGAACTTGTGCAACGAGCACAAAACCATCCCAAAGCTTTCCGGCAACTTCGCCACGTGGGATTGGTGTCACGATCGGACCAAAGAAGCCAACAGGATTGCCTTCAAGATCATCAATCGCAATTACAGGCGTGCCGACACCCGATCCCGAAAGTGCAACGCCGGCAGCATGGCTCGCCCGGACCGCGTCATCAAAATCAGTGCTGTCTGCAGCACGAGCGAGACTGGCATCGAGCCCAACCTCAGCTAGCGCTTCAGCAATAACGACATCGACATCTTTTTGCTTTTCCAAATGGAAGCGATTGCCCATTGCGGTGTACAACGGCAACAAAATCTCGTCGCCTTTAATTTGCTGAGCGGCATGAAGAACCCGGACAGGTCGCCACGTGCGCTTGATCATTTCCGCAAATTTCGGTGACGAGTCATTACCTTCATTGAGCACGCCCAAAGACATCACCTGCCAGTTCACATCAACATCGCGAACCTTCTGCACCTCAAGTACCCAACGCGAAGTGATCCAAGCCCAAGGGCACATTGGATCAAACCAAAAAGTCGCCTTCATCAGTCGCACCACACCTTTGCTGTTCGTTCTTTCTTCAGTTCATAAAAACCTGGGGTCTGCGCAATTAACACAACACCATCCCAAAGCCGACCCGCGGCATCGCCTCGAGGAGTTGGGGAAACCACCGGGCCAAAGAGTCCAACGGTGGTTCCATTCGGTCCTGGCATACCAAGAATTGGTGTTCCGACATCTTTACCACCGAGTGCCATTCCTGCGTCATGGCTTGTTCGCACTACGGCATCAAACTCGGTAGTTGTTGCCGCCTCAGTGACGCTTGCAGGTAATCCACACTCTAAGACAGCAGCTTCAATGACGGCGGGCAAATCGCGGTTACGGTCAACGTTGCTCATGCGCCCAATGGCAAAAAGAAGCGCTCGCGCAGACTCATCGCCCGAATCAGCACGAGCCGCTTCGACTACCCGAGCAACATTCCAGGTGCCTCTGAGCCATTCTTGAAATTGGACCGGGGGTGGAGTCTCATCATTTTCGTGCAGGATCGCAAGGCACATCACCCGCCAATTCACCTTGATGTCTCGCATGGACTGGACTTCTTCAAGCCAGCGAGCCGTGGTCCAAGCCCAAGGGCTCATCGGATCAATCCAAAAGTCAACTGATGTGGTCATGACCGATACCGTAACCGAGTCCAGATCTCTAGGTGGCAGGATCCTCATATGGCGAACAACGAGAACATCACAAGAGCAGAAGCAGCCGATCGCGCCCAGTTGATCAATTCCCAAGGTTATGTGGTTGACCTTGACCTCACTGGCGATGCGCAGACCTTCACAGTGACAACAATCGCAACCTTTGGTTGCCGCACGCCCGGAGCTTCGACTTGGCTCGATCACATTGCTCAAATCCGAAGTGTGGAACTGAACGGCGTAGCGCTCGACGTTGCTGCCGTTGTTGATGGCGCTCGCATTTCTTTGCCGAATCTGCAAGCAGATAACACTGTCGTCGTTACGGCTGACGCTCACTACATGAACACTGGTGAAGGCCTGCACCGCTTCGTTGACCCAGTTGATAACGAGACTTATCTCTACACCCAATTTGAATCAGCAGATGCGCGGCGCATGTATGCCTGCTTTGAACAACCCGATCTCAAAGCCACTTTTGAGCTTCGCGTGACGGCGCCATCTCACTGGCAGGTCGTTTCAAACAGCACGAGTCCTGCCCCAGTTGCGGTAAGTGCAGGCGTCTCTCGGTGGGAATTTGAGCCCGCTCCACGCATGTCTACCTACATCACCGCACTTGTGGCCGGCCCGTACTTCAAGGTTGAAGATTCATATGTTGGCGTCTATGGCACCTATCCCCTTGGAATCTACTGCCGCCAATCACTCTCGCAATATTTAGATTCAGACGACATTTTGCTCATCACCAAGCAAGGCTTTGCTTTCTTTGAAGAACAATTCAAAGTTGGTTACCCATTTGGTAAATACGACCAGCTCTTCGTTCCTGAGTTCAATGCTGGCGCGATGGAAAATGCTGGCTGCGTCACCTTCCTTGAAGACTTAATCTTCCGCTCTCGCGTCACCGATGCCTCCTACGAACAACGTGCGAACACGATCTTGCATGAGATGGCACACATGTGGTTTGGCGATCTGGTCACTATGACCTGGTGGGATGACCTCTGGCTCAACGAATCATTCGCCGAATGGGCTGCGCACTACGCCAATGTGCACGCAACTCGTTATAAGGATGCTTGGACCACGTTTGCCAACCAGCGCAAGGCGTGGGCTTACCGCCAAGATCAATTGCCATCAACTCACCCCATCGCCGCAGACATGGTTGACCTTGACTCAGTGCGAGTCAATTTTGACGGCATCACCTACGCCAAGGGTGCCTCCGCCCTACGTCAACTCGTTGCTTGGGTAGGAGAGGAAGAATTCCTTGCAGGCTTGCGGTTGTACTTCGACAAGCACGCTTGGAAAAACACCCAGCTTCCTGACCTTCTCGTTGAACTTGAAGCTACTTCTGGCCGAGACCTCTCATCTTGGACTGATGAGTGGCTTCGCACCAGTGGCGTCAACTTGTTGCGGCCATTGGTTGAAGTCGATGCAGCCGGAAACTTCACCAGTGTGATCGTCGAACAAGAGCCACCTTCATCTCCTGTAGGCATCGCGCCGACCTTGCGCTCTCATCGCTTGGGTATTGGGCTCTACGACCTCAATGCAGGCAGCCTTCAACTTCGTGAGCGGCTAGAGGTTGATATCTCAGGTGCGCAAACCCAAATCCCGTCACTTATCGGCGTGAAGCAGCCAGATCTTTTACTGCTCAATGATGGTGATCTTACTTACACAAAGATCCGTCTTGATGAGCGGTCTTGGGCCACAGCAGTTTCACATCTTGGCGACTTGGAAGACTCACTTGCTCGCGCCGTCATGTGGGGAGCAGCTTGGGACATGACCCGCGATGCCGAAGTATCAACAGGTGATTATCTGACTCTTGTCTTGAGCGGCACTGCAACTGAATCTGATATCGGTGTTGTTCAAGGCGTGCTGCGGCAACTCAAGAGTGCAATTGATCAATACGCAGCAGAAAATCATCGTGAAATCTACAACGATCGTTTGGCTGCTGCAACGAGTAAACTCGCACAGTCGGCTATATCTGGCAGCGACCATCAACTCGCGTTCACCCGCGCATTCATCGGGGCGGCACGATCTGACTCAGATCTGGCAACCGTTGCCGGGTTGCTCGATGGTTCAATCATCTGGCCAGGGCTGGCGGTAGACACTGACTTGCGCTGGTTCATGCTTGATCGGTTGGTTACAACCGGCAAGATCAGTGACGAGGCGGTAGAAAACGAACTCAAGTCTGACGACACAGCTACCGGCCGCAGATATGCCGCCCATGCCTTTGCTTCTCGGCCATCACATGGTGCAAAGCAAATTGCATGGACTGATCTCTTCGAGCGAACCGACCTGCCAAATGCACTGATCGGTGCCACGTTGGGTGGGTTCATTCAGCCCGAACAGCGCGACATCTTGACGACCTTCCGTGAGAAATACTTTGCGGAGATTCCACGAATCTGGCGCGATCGCACCCATGAAATCGCTCAGGAACTCACCGTTGGTTTGTATCCGTTCTTGCTCGCAGATGCCGAAACATTGCGTCTCACTGATGCGCTTCTTGCAAGCGACGAAGCTGCGGATTTGGGTCCTGCTGGCCGTCGATTGGTAAGCGAAGGGCGAGACGGAGTTGAACGCTCTATCCGAGCTCAAGCTCGCGACAGTGACTAGCCAAATGTTGGAGTGAGCGTTTGGTTCAAAGATATCTGTATCTCACCAGATTTGTGGATGTCGATGAAGCCAAGGCTCGGCTGTTTCTAGTTGAGCAGCTAAAGCAATCAGGGTGTACTCGTCAAAAAGCCGTCCAATAAGTTGCACTCCTACCGGCATGCCCGCATCAGTCCAATGAAGTGGCAACGAGATCGCCGGCTGACCTGTCATGTTGAACGGCGAAGTGAATGGCGTGAAAGCACATTGTGCGGCGAAATCTGCCGCCGGATTTTCGTCATTGCGCATGGCACCGATAAGCGGTGGCAACTGAGCCAGAGTCGGAGTCAGAATCACGTCATAAGCGCTCATCTTTTGCAGGGACTCATGTGCAATAGTGCGCAGGCCAGAAATCGTCCGCGCAAGTTGCGCACCAGACACTTCTTTGCCTTTCTCAAACAACCACTGAGTAAGTGGCCGTAGTTTTTCAAACTGGCTGTCTTCCAATTGCGCAGCGGCAGTCAGTGAACTCCACAGAATTTCAAAGTATGAGAAAATATTTGCCGGAAAAGGCACCGGGATGTCGATGACTTCGTGACCTAGGGATTCAAGCAGTGCCGAGGCAGACTCGTAGGCTTGCAAGACTTCAGGGTCAAGCGGAACATCCACGATTATTGGCGTTGCAAAACGACCAATGCGTAACCGTTCAGGTGGCATTGACGCTGCCTGTAAGAAAGAACTCCCACGTGCGAGCCGCGGCGCAATAAATAAATCGCCGACAAAGGGCGTGCTCAGAGCATCCAAAATTGCAGCCGCATCACTGACGGTGCGAGCGATTGGGCCATGGACACTTAGCTCACCGACGCCTTCGCCATTTGGTCCATTTGAAATTCGCCCACGGCTGGGCTTTAGTCCGACAAGTCCACAGCAACTCGCTGGAATTCGAATCGAGCCACCGCCATCAGAGCCGACCGCTGCGGCGACCAATCCGGAAGCTACCGCCGTGGCCGCGCCACCGCTTGAACCACCAGCAGTACGAGTGAGATCAAAAGGAGTTCGCGCTGGCGGCGCCACTTCTGGCTCGGTGTAGGAAGGAAGCCCAAATTCAGGAGTATTGGTTTTACCAGTGAAAATGAAAGCTGCTTCTTTCATACGCGTCACCACATGGTCATCAAATTCAGGGATGAAGTGAAAGGCTGCGGATCCCAGCCGACACTGCACGCCAGCCCAGGCTTCAAGATCCTTCGGGGGAATCACCACACCGTGAAGTGGCGAAAGGCCAACTCGACCCAGCTGAGCATCCACCTGTGCCGCTTGGATTCGAGCCTCATCTGGGGTGCGTATCGCAAAGGCGCCAACGGTGGAATCAAGTTGATCTGAACGTTCAAGGTAGTGATTCACCAATTCCAGCGATGAAACTTCACGCCGGGCAATTGCGCGCGCCTGCTCGAGTGCCGTGAGGTCATGCAAAGAAGCCACGGCATCACTCTATGGTGATCCAGTGACGACACCTCAATACCCAAGCGCAGCCCGATCAGATGTAGCCGATAACTACCACGGCACAGTCGTACCTGACCCATATCGCTGGCTAGAAACGGCCAACAGCCCGGAGACCACTTCCTGGGTGGCCGAACAAGGCCAGCTCATGAGCGCCGAGCGAGCCACGTGGCAAGCACGTGACAAATTCGCTGAGCGAATGCAGCAACTCCTGGGGGCTGGCACGATTTCTCCGCCTTACTACCGAGGTAATCGAACCTTCTTCATGCGACGAAGCCCCGGTGAGCAATTTGCATCCTTATTGGTGACCGAGAACGGGATTGATCGCGTACTCATCGATCCGATGGTGCTTGATCCAAATGGCCTCACAACTCTTGATGGCTGGCAACCTTCGAAAGAAGGTGACCGTCTCACTTACCAAATCTCTGAGGGCGGAACTGAAGAGTCGGTGCTCTACGTGATGGATGTCGCCACGGGAGAAGTCATCGACGGTCCGCTTGACCGCTGTCGCTTCTCGCCTATCGCTTGGCTCGTCGGTGGCGAAGCTTTTTATTACGTCCGCCGCATAGCTCCTGAACTTCTTCCAGAGTCAGAGCAAAACTTTCACCGCCGCGTCTATCTGCACTATGTAGGCAGCAACGAAGACATTCTCGTGTTCGGCGCTGGAATGAACATGACGAACTACTACGGCGTTCACGTGAGTCTTGATGGCCGCTGGCTTGAGGTGTCAGCTGCTGAAGGCACCGAGCCTCGCAATGATCTGTGGATCGCCGATCTACACGCCTGCAGCCCAGAGCACCCAGCATTCACTTTGGTTCAAGGCGATGTTGATGCGCAAACTTCGTTGTCTTTTGCGCGAGATGGCCGCATCTTTGTGACCACTGATCTAGATGCCCCTCGGGCGCGCTTAGCGATCGCAGATCCCAACGACCTTTCACAGTGGACTGATTTCATCGCCCAAGATCCTGATGCGGTTTTTGACTCATTCGCAATCCTTGACGGCGATGAACTTGAATTCCCGTTGCTCATGGTGGCAAAAACTCGCCATGGAGTTGGTGAACTCGCCATCCATCGCGCCGACGACGGAAGCTTCATTGAAGAAGTACCGCTTCCTGGCGCTGGCACTACGAGTGGCCCAATCGAACACATCGATGGCGGCCCGGTCATCTGGTTTGTCTACACAGATCACGTCACGGTGCCGCACGTGTATCAATACGATGCTCGAACTCGCAAAGTCAGCCTTTTTGCCTCGCCTCCCGGAGCCGTTGAAGTTCCTGCTGTTCATTCCAGCCTTGTTACCTACACATCAAGTGATGGAACGCAAGTGCGCATGTTCATCATTTCGCCGACGGCTAAGCCAGACCAACCTCGACCAACGGTGCTTTATGGATATGGCGGATTCGGCATTTCCATGACGCCTGGCTACTCAGCTGCAACTCTGGCCTGGGTTGAAGCTGGCGGAGTTTGGGCTGTTGCCTGTCTACGTGGTGGCGGTGAAGAGGGCGAAGACTGGCATCGCGATGGCATGCTCGATAAAAAGCAAAACGTTTATGAAGACTTTCACGCCGCCGCTAAATACCTTGCTGAGCAGGGCTGGACCACACCCGAGCAACTCGCAATATATGGCGGTTCAAACGGCGGCCTACTTGTTGGCGCCGCAATTACTCAGCAACCACAACTCTTTAACGCGGTTGTCTGCGTAGCACCCCTTCTTGACATGGTTCGTTATGTCTCGTCCGAGCTTGGGCCGACGTGGACAGTTGAATATGGCGACCCAGCTGACCCTGAACAGTTCAACTGGTTGATCAATTACTCGCCGTACCACCGTGTTAAAGAAGGAACCGATTACCCAGCAACGATGATCGCCGTATTCGACAATGACACTCGCACCGATCCGATGCACGGGCGAAAAATGGCGGCAGCATTGCAGCACGCAAGCAGCGGAACTCGCCCCATTTTGCTTCGAACGGAAAGCAATGTTGGACACGGAGCACGGTCGATGAGTAAGTCGATCGAGGAGTCTGCCGAGACTCTGGCATTCATGGCCAAGTGGACTGGGATGGATGCTCAGTAAGCAACCGGGTGGGTGTAATTATCTCAGGGCAATCGGTTTAGGCTTTACTTATGACACGTTGCCTAGTGACAGGTGCTACTGGATATGTCGGCGGACGCTTGATTCCAGAATTGTTGGCAAAAGGCTATGACGTCCGTGTATTAGTTCGCTCTCCTGAAAAACTTCGAGATATTCCCTGGAGCAGTGAAGTCGAGATCGTCACAGGCGATGCGACTGATGCTAAAGCTGTCGGGCAGGCGCTCACAGATGTTGACGTTGCCTACTACCTCTTACATTCCTTGCAGCAGGGCCCCCACCTTGAAGAAGCTGAATTTGCGATGGCTGAGACATTTTCTCATGCTGCCGCGCAACAGCACGTAGGCAAAATTGTTTACTTGGGTGGTCTGGCCCCCGAGCTCAATGAGGAATCCATGTCGCCTCACATGCGTTCGCGTGTGCATGTTGGCCAGGCCCTGCGCGCAAGCGGGATACCAACAATCGAACTACGGGCAGCGGTCATTATCGGATCAGGTTCCGCATCTTTTGAAATGTTGAGATACCTCACTGAACGACTACCAGCCATGATTGCCCCACGCTGGGTACGAATGAAGACGCAACCGATAGCAATTCGCGATGTGTTGCGTTATCTAACCGAATGCGCTGATCTTCCGCGCGAAGTTAGCCGCTCCTTTGATATCGGTGGACCTGATGTGCTTACCTACCAAGGCATGATGCAGACCTACGCAAAGGTGGCTGGACTACGCCGGAGAATCATCTTGCCAATTAACATGTTGTCGCCGCAGTTATCGAGTCACTGGGTTAACTTGGTAACTCCCGTTCCCCGATCAATTGCCCGGCCATTGGTGCGTTCACTTCGACACCCATCAGTGTGCAACAACGATGACATCAAGCAATACATACCTGATCCAGATGGCGGGCTTCTTCCCTTTGCTGACGCGGTTGAACGGGCTCTCATTCGAATTCGCGACATGCAAGTCACCACACGCTGGAGTGGTGCAAGCATGAGTGGTGCAGCTAGTGAACCTCTGCCTACTGATCCTTCGTGGTCGGGCGGCACCCTCTACAACGACATTCGAGTAGTTGAATCGACGTCATCACCGCAGGATCTTTGGAAAGCAGTAGAACGTATTGGCGGAGACAACGGTTGGTACGCGGCGAATCTGCTTTGGTGGGTGCGTGGAGCGTTCGACAAGTTGATCGGTGGTGTTGGGCTGCGCCGAGGTAGGCGCGACCCCAACGGGGTCCATGTGGGTGAACCGTTGGATTTTTGGCGTGTTGAAGAACGCACCTACCCAGAAGTTTTGCGCCTCAAAGCCGAAATGAAGATGCCGGGTAAGGCGTGGCTGGAGTTTCGCGTTGAACCAGGCCCAGATGGAGGATCAATCCTTCGCCAACGCGCAGTCTTTTGGCCACGTGGGCTTGCCGGACATACCTACTGGTGGGTTGTTGCTCCCTTCCACGCGTTCGTCTTCCCACCAATGGCTCGCGGGATTGTGGAACAGGCGCAGGCCTTCACCGAGCTCTCCGACACAATTCCTTCATGACCACTGAGCCAAGCCTGTACGAACAATTTGGTGGCGCTGAATTTTTTCAGGCATTAGTGCACTCGTTCTACCAACGAATTGCCACGGATCCCATCCTGCGCCCGATGTATCCGGAAGAAGATCTCGGGCCAGCAGAAGATCGACTCCGCTGGTTTCTTGAACAGTATTGGGGTGGCCCAGGCACCTATGGCGACTTAAGAGGGCACCCACGACTTCGAATGCGCCATGCGCCTTTCCCGGTTGATTCGGTGGCGCGTGATCGTTGGCTGGTGTTGATGCACGCTTCAATGGAAGAACAAGACCTCACCCAAGAACTTGGCGATGAACTCTGGCAATATTTTGCGAGTTCGGCATTTGGTATGCAGAACATTTATGACGATCGTCCATCACCGTTCGAAAGCTAAAGTAATGACTCGGTGAGAAAGGTAATCTGCTACAGCGTAGGTACTACCAAATGGGATTCCAGAACCGCTCGCACATCTTCAGGAATCGACCGTGAACTCCCGCCACTCGTTGCAACCATTGTGCCGATTGCGGTTAGAGAAACGCGGCCTTGTTCGTCATACAACACATATGAAATGTCATAGGACTTATTACCAATTCGGGATACCCAAGCATCAAGTGGTACTGCTTCATAGCCATGCAATAGGGAAACCTTGTAATTGATTTCCATCTTTGCAACAACCTGAGAAAAGGTTGGCGCTAACTCACCCAAGAGTACGTTTTTTAAATTCACTCGCGCTTCTTGAATGTATTCGCTGTACTTCACATTGTTGACATGGCCTTGACCATCAAGATCAGCAATACGTCGCTGCATCATCATTCGCACAACAGTCATGTTTAACCTCTCGTGAGTTTGCGGTAGGTCGCACGATGCGGACGAGCTGCTTCAAGCCCAAGTCGTTCAATTTTGTTCTTCTCGTAACTCTCGAAGTTTCCTTCGTACCAGAACCATTGTGAGTCACCCTCGTACGCGAGAATGTGCGTAGCGATGCGATCTAGGAACCAGCGATCGTGCGAGGTAATCACAGCACATCCAGGGAACTCTAGGAGTGCGTTTTCCAAAGAACCCAGGGTTTCAACATCGAGGTCGTTTGTCGGTTCGTCAAGCAGCAATAGGTTTCCGCCCATTTTCAAAGTCATTGCCAAGTTCAACCGGTTTCGTTCACCACCTGATAGAACCTTGGATGCTTTTTGTTGATCTGGGCCTTTAAAACCAAAGACCGACACATAAGCGCGCGATGGCATTTCAACGTTGCCGACTTTGATCCAGTCCATTCCGTCAGAGACAACCTCCCAGACGTTCTTTTCTGGATCCAACCCGGCACGATTCTGGTCAACATAAGAAAGCTTGACGGTTTCACCGATTTTTAGTTCACCCGTAGTTGGCTGATCATCAGGATCTGTGCCGCCAGTTGCTGCAGCAACAATCATCTTGAACAGGGTGGTCTTACCAACACCGTTGGGTCCGATCACGCCGACAATACCGTTACGCGGCAAGGTGAAAGACAGATCGTCAATCAAAATACGATCGCCGAAGGCTTTGGTGAGATTCTTTGCTTCAACTACCACAGAACCCAACCGCGGGCCAGGTGGAATTTGGATTTCTTCCATATCTAACTTGCGGGCCTTGTCGGCTTCTGCAGCCATCTCTTCATAGCGATCAAGGCGAGCACGGCTCTTAGTCTGACGTGCCTTGGCGTTCGAGCGTACCCACGACAATTCATCAGTCAGTCGCTTTTGCAGCTTGAC
>CANJCG010000046.1 GCA_947472655.1 Actinomycetota bacterium | reverse complement strand
GTCGTTGTGTCTGGACCATCTGGCGTGGGTAAAAGCACCGTGGTCCAAGAAGTCTTGCGTCAATCACCGGATGTTTGGCTATCGGTTTCGGCAACAACGCGCACGCCTCGTCCAGGGGAAGTCGATGGTGAGCACTACTTCTTTGTGAGTCCCGACCAATTTGATCGGCTAATCAACGACGCTGAATTGCTGGAGTGGGCCCAATTTGCCGGTCATCGGTATGGAACCCTGCGTAGGCCAGTTCAAGAGCGTCGCGATCAAGGAATTCCGGTTGTCTTAGAGATTGAACTCGTTGGGGCTCGGCAGGTTCGCGAGGCCGACCGTGGGGCCAGGCTCGTCTTCTTAGCACCACCATCATGGGAGGTGCTGGAAGCCCGGTTAAGGGGTCGGGGCACTGAATCTGAGCAAGCAGTCGAGAGCAGGCTTGAGGCCGCTCGGGTGGAAATTGCAGCTCAAGGCGAGTTCGATGACGTGGTGGTCAATACCGATGTCCAAGAGGCAGCGCAAACCTTGGTAGGGTTCTTGCATGACAACACCCCGCGGTGAGGGCATCGTTTACCCCTCAATTGACTCACTTCTCGAAAAAAGCGACTCCAAGTTTTCACTTGTGAGTTACGCATCAAAGCGGGCACGCCAGATTAATGCTTATTACTCCCAGCTTGGCGAAGGCCTGCTGGAGTATGTCGGTCCACTCGTTGAAACTCATCTTCAAGAGAAATCGATCTCCATCGCATTACGCGAGATTGATGAAGGCCTGCTCACCTCTGAGCCTCTCGAGGAGCCAGCCTGACCCCGATTTCATTCGAGGCCGGTTCACCCAATCTGGGTGGCCGGCCTCGAGTCGTGCTGGGGGTAGCCGGTGGGATTGCGGCCTATAAGGCTGTGGAAGTACTCCGCGGGCTCAGTGAATCCGGGTGCGACGTCACGGTTGTGCCAACGCAAGCTGCGTTGAAGTTCGTCGGTGAACCAACCTGGTCTGCGCTGTCAGGCAATCCGGTGGCCACGGATGTGTGGACCAATAGCGCGCAAGTTCCGCATGTGCGCTTAGGTCAAAGTGCCGACGTTGTCGTGATTGCTCCCGCGACCGCCGATGTACTGGCTCGAGCCACGCATGGCATCGCCAATGATCTGCTCACTAATACTTTGTTAACTGCTCGTTGCCCGGTGGTCATGGCGCCAGCGATGCATACTGAAATGTGGGTCCATCCGGCAACGCAACGCAACGTTGTCGAACTTCGTGCTCGCGGGATCATCGTGCTCGAACCTGCAAGTGGCCGACTCACAGGAACCGACACGGGTCCTGGGCGCCTTCCTGATCCGTCGGCAATTGTCGATGCTGTGCAAGATGTGCTGCGGCGAAGGCCAACGAATGATCTTGCTGGTCTGAAGATCGTTATTAGTGCCGGTGGTACTCACGAAGCCCTTGATCCCGTGCGATATATCGGGAATCGCAGTAGTGGCCGCCAAGGGGTAGAACTTGCGCGCACTGCCGTTTCTCGCGGGGCTCATGTGACGCTGGTTGCGGCCCACATGCACGTTGCGCCTCCAGCTGGGGTGACTGTGGTCAACGTCAGTTCCGCCGATGAATTACATGTAGCCATGCGAGAGCAAAATGCCGATGTGGTCGTGATGGCCGCAGCTGTAGCCGATTTTAAGCCTGATTCCGAAGCCTCGATGAAGATTAAAAAAGAAAACCTGGCATCTGACCGCGTGGCGTTCGAACTTGTCACCACGGTTGATGTGTTGAGCTCGCTGGTCAAGGAGCGTTCAGGGGCCACTCCGCTGATTATTGGGTTCGCGGCGGAAACTGCGCATCATCACGAACACCTGCTTGAACTGGGTAAGGCCAAGCTTGCTCGCAAGGGCTGTGATCTGCTTGTGGTCAATGAAGTCGGTTCCCAGGAGGTCTTCGGATCAACCGAGAACTGTGTGACGATTTTGGGCAATGATGGCTCGGCAGTCCAGATTGAGCGCAGTTCCAAGGCTTGGGTCGCGGACGCGCTTTGGGATCTGGTGGCTTCACGGGTTTCACCCGTCAACCCGATAGAGTAAGCACTCGTTATTGACGGGATTTCCGTCAGCAATATCTGTGAGAAATGTAGGGGAGTACGCCGAGTGTCCAAGCGACTGTTCACTTCTGAGTCCGTCACTGAAGGTCATCCAGACAAGATGGCTGATGCCATCAGTGATGCAATTCTCGACGACCTTCTACGTCAAGATCCAACGAGCCGGGTAGCGGTTGAAACTCTATTAACCACGGGTCAGGTGCATGTTGCTGGTGAAGTGACCACCTCTGGGTTTGCTGATGTTATGAATCTCGTGCGCGAAACTGTGCTCGAAATTGGCTACGACTCCTCGACCAAGGGTTTCGATGGCGAATCATGCGGCATTCAGGTGTCAATCGGTAAGCAGTCGCCAGACATCGCTATGGGCGTTGATGACGCTTATGAAGAGCGCGCCGAAGGCTCAGTGGATCCACTTGATCGTCAAGGCGCTGGCGACCAAGGCCTGATGTTCGGTTACGCCTGCACCGACACCGTTGAACTTATGCCGCTGCCTATTTCATTGGCGCACCGGTTGTCTGAGCAACTCACGCTCGTTCGCAAGAACGGAATGGTTCCTTATTTGCGTCCCGATGGTAAGACTCAGGTCACCATTGAATATGACGAGGACCAGCGTCCAGTTCGCATCGACACCATCGTGATTTCAAGTCAGCACGCCGCTGACATTAATTTGAACACGATGCTCACGCCAGATATTCGCAAGCATGTTGTTGAGCCAATTCTTGCGGGTATCGATCTTGACTCTAAGGATTTCCGTTTGCTCGTAAACCCAACGGGCAACTTTGTTGTTGGCGGACCAATGGGCGATGCGGGACTCACCGGCCGCAAGATCATCGTGGATACCTATGGCGGAATGGCCCGTCACGGTGGTGGTGCTTTTTCTGGCAAGGATCCTTCAAAGGTTGACCGTTCAGCTGCCTATGCAATGCGCTGGGTTGCCAAGAATGTGGTTGCCGCCAGTCTTGCAACACGTTGTGAAGTCCAAGTTGCTTATGCGATTGGTAAGGCGCACCCGGTTGGTGTCTTTGTTGAAACTTTCGGCACAGGAGTTCTCAGCGATGAAGCGATTCAAGAAGCTGTTTTACGCGTCTTTGACCTGCGTCCTGCTGCAATCATTCGCGATCTTGATCTATTGCGTCCGATTTACCGAACGACGAGTGCATATGGTCACTTCGGTCGCCCACAAGGCACGAATGAACTTCTTGATAATTCCGATGCATCAAAGCGCACCAAAGTCGGTCCAACCTTCACTTGGGAGAGCATCGACCGCGCTGAGCTATTGCGTGAGGTTGCAGGCATCTAGCCTGTTCGTGTGAGTGATCAGCTCGAGTTTCTTCCCAAGCGCGCCAAACCGGCGCGCAAGGAAGCAGTTCTAGCTGAAGTCAATCCTGTTGCACAGGTGCGCATTGATGCGCCGTTACCGCATCTTGACCGGATCTTCGATTACGCGATCCCTGAAAAGTTAGACGACGCAGTCGTTGCTGGTGTTCGGGTCCGCGTCCGTTTTGCAGGTCGACTCCTTAGTGGAGTTGTGGTGGGGCGCATCGCAATCAGTGACGCGAAAACGCTTCGTCCGATCGAGCGCGTGCTTTCTGCTGAGCCTGTACTTACTGAGGCAACAGCAGCACTGATCACTGCTGTTGCCCAACGATTCGCTGGCACCTTCAGTGATGTCTTTCGTTCAGCGGTTCCCCCGCGCCACGCCCGAGGTGAAGCCGCAACCTCGAGTCGCGCACCAATGAATGCAGTACTCACCGATGAGGACTGGGCCGCATGGGATCGATACACGCACGGACGAGCGCTACTCGAACGTGCAAGTCAGGGACGCCTTACTGATGTCCGTGGAGTTTGGGGGAGTGCGCCCGCGCAAGCTTGGACGGCCGATGTTGTTGCACTCGTACATGCCGTTTTATCTCAGGACGCTGGCGGGGTGCTCGTGGTTGTGCCCGATGCATGGGATGTTCGTCAACTCGCAAAGGTCACCGAAGATCTGATATTCACCCGTGCATTGCTTTCAGCAGAACTAGGGCCTGAGCGCAGGTATCGCGAATTTTGTTCGGTATTGCGTGGTGAAACGCGCCTCGTCATTGGAACTCGAAATGCAGTCTTCGCACCAGTGAAGGATCTGCAACTCATCGTCGTGTGGGACGACGCTGATGATGCGTGTTGGGAACCGCAAGCGCCATATTGGAATGTTCGAGATGTTGCAGCGCTTCGATCGCAAAGTGAATCATGTGCGCTACTTATTGGTGGGCCGTCCCGGAGTGTAGAAACGCAAAGTTGGATTGAGTCTGGTTGGGCGACAGCGCTTGAACCAGACCGCACTTGGCTGCGTGCGCATGCTCCAGTAATTCGGGCCTTAGAAACAGAAGACCTAGCAAGAGATCCAGCCGCAGCTTCTGCGCGAATCCCGCACACAGCTTGGTCAGTTGCAAAAGAAGGTTTGCGCACCGGACCGGTGTTAATTCAAGTGCCACGCAAAGGGTATCTGCCATTGTTGTCCTGTCAGCAATGCCGTGAATCCGCAGTGTGTTCATGCGGTGGTCCGCTAGCGCTCAAGTCACGCCAAGGGGTTCCCCAGTGCATGTGGTGCGGTGCGCTCGTTGGCAATTGGACATGCACGAACTGCCACAGCAATAAATTTCGAGCCTCAGCAACAGGAGTAGAACGAACTGCAGAAGAATTTGGTCGAGCTTTTCCTGGCACGCCAATTATTTGGTCTTCAGGTGAAAGTATTCATCGTGAGGTTGATGCCACACCCGCACTGGTGGTCGCCACTCCAGGAGCAGAACCTAGAGCCATTAATGGTTATGCGGCGGTTGTATTGCTCGATGCGAGAACTCAGTTGACGAGATCAGGGCTGCGAGCCAGTGAGGAAGCAGTACGTCGGTGGTTTGCAGCAGCCTTGCTTGCTCGGCCAAAGGCTCACATCGTTATCACTGCTGATCATGCCCTTACGCCTGTTCAGGCACTCGTGCGCTGGGATGCCGGTTGGTTTGCAACACGCGAACTTGCTGACCGAAAGGCCACCGGCTTGCCACCTGATTCACGAGCCGTGGTCATGAAAGGCGAGATCAATGATCTCGTGGCTGTTATCGCAGAAGTTGAGTCCGCCCTTGATGTCAGAGCTCTTGGACCAACCGATGGGCAAGCAATCATTTTGGCCGACCGAAAAGATGGCGCCGCTCTTGCCTCTCTACTTCACGCGATCACTGCTTCTCGGTCAGCAAAAGCGGGTCTAGGTGTCGTTCACATGTATCTGGACCCTCGGGACATCACCTGATCGGGCCGCCAAAGGCCAATTTCTTCATGTTACGCGTGTGACTACCGTGACATATGAGGTTTGGTCGGTAAGGTCCCCATATGGCGTCTCGTACGTCCGCTCCAGCGCGCAAAAGTGCTGCACGCGGATCTTCCCCACGAGGCAGTGCGAAAAAGAGCGCTGCTCGTAAGAGTCCTGCACGTTCAAAAAAGGCTGCCCCCAAGCGGGTGTCTGCGCCCTTAGCCCCTGGGCCGCTCGTTCGGGTGGTCATGTGGTGCGGTCGCATGCTGCGCGGGCTTTGGCTTGGTGTGGCTACCGGGATCGGCCACGTAGCTCGCAGCCTTGGGTCAGGAGCCCGAGATCTTGAGCCGCATGAACGTCGTGACGGGGTTGCTCTTGGCTTATTAGCACTCGCCGTGGCCCTCGTGGCTGGCGTGTGGTTTGGTGTCGATGCGTGGTTTGTATCAGGACTTTCTATGGTGGCTCAATCGCTGATTGGCGTCTTGGATGTCTTTCTACCGATGGTTTTAGGGGTTCTTGCTTGGCGCACCTTGCGACACCCTGATGCTGCTTTCATCCCTGGCCGCATTTTGATCGGAAGTTCGGCGCTCACTGTTGGATTCATCGCAATGTGGCATCTCCTGCATGGCACGCCTACTCCAAGTGATGGTGCGGCAGCGATGAACTCAGCTGGCGGATTCATTGGTTGGCTCGTTTCTGCTCCGCTAGTGAGCGCTGTTGGGCCCATAGTTACCGGCGCATTGTTGTTATTGCTCATGGCATTTGGCGCTCTTGTAGTCACGGCAACTTCTTTGCACTCAGTCAAAGACCTCGTTGGTTCACTTACCAAGCGTTCGCGAAGCGATCAGGATCATTACGACGACTATGAAATCGCTGAACAATCTGAATTTGATTACGACGAAGATTTTGAAAACGATGACGTGTTTCCTGAAGGGCTTGCAGGAGATGAACCATTCATTGCACCTGTGATCGACGAGGATCACCGACCAGCCGCATTACTCATGTCGGGAATCGCCCCTGTTGGGTCAGCTTTTATGGGCTCAGGCTCTGCCGCTGATCCACACGAGACTCAAGCCATCGCTCTTGATGCGCATCCTGCACGTCACGAGACTTTTGTTGTCAGCGTAGAAACTGAACCCAAGAAAGCACCAGAGACCCCTCGAGCAAAATTGCGTAAGAGCACCTATGTCTTACCACCAAGCACAATGCTTAAGAATGGCCCTGTTCCAAAGGCAGCGACAAAAGCTAATGAACTTGTGGTGGCAGCGTTAACCGAAGTTCTGGAACAATTCGGTATTGATGCAACGGTTTCCGGATTCATGCGTGGACCAACGGTAACCCGCTATGAGATCGAGCTTGGTCCAAGCGTCAAGGTTGAGCGAGTTACCGCATTGAGCAAAAACATCGCATATGCGGTAGCCAGTGCAGACGTTCGAATTTTGAGTCCGATCCCAGGCAAGAAAGCCATTGGCATCGAGATTCCCAATACCGATCGTGAACTCGTGGCTTTAGGTGATGTGCTGCGCAGCAGGTCGGCAACAGGGGAGCGGCACCCAATGGTGGCGGCCCTTGGAAAAGACGTAGAAGGCGGTTACGTCGTAGCAAACCTCGCCAAAATGCCACATATCTTGGTTGCAGGGGCCACCGGTGCAGGTAAATCCAGCTGCATGAATTCGCTCATCACCTCAATCTTGATGCGAGCCACCCCTGATGAAGTTCGCATGATCTTGGTTGACCCTAAGCGGGTAGAGCTCACGGCGTATGAGGGAGTTCCTCACCTCATCACTCCGATTATTACGAACCCTAAAAAGGCCGCAGATGCTTTGACGTGGATTGTCAAAGAGATGGACCGTCGTTACGACGATCTCTCACATTTTGGTTTCCGCCATATAGATGATTTCAACAAGGCCGTGAAAACTGGCAAGCTCACCTTGCCGGCTGGAAGTGAACGCGATCTTGTCCCATACCCATATTTGCTTGTGGTGATCGATGAACTCGCTGACTTGATGATGGTTGCTCCCCGCGATGTTGAAGATTCGATTGTGCGTATCACCCAACTTGCGCGTGCTGCCGGAATTCACCTAGTTATTGCTACGCAGCGACCAAGTGTTGATGTGGTCACCGGCCTGATTAAGGCTAACGTTCCGAGCCGATTGGCGTTCGCAACATCGAGCGTTACTGACTCCCGAGTCATTTTGGATCAACCGGGTGCAGAAAAGTTAGTTGGTCAGGGAGATGGTTTGTTCTTGCCTATGGGGTCGAGTAAGTCAATGCGCATTCAGGGTGCTTTCGTTTCTGAAGCTGAGATTCGTCAGATTGTGAACCACTGCAAGGCGCAAGGTGAAGCCGAATTCATTGAGGAAGTTGTTAAGCCAGTTTCTACAATGAAGGAAGTCGACGAAGACATTGGCGATGACCTGGACATCTTGCTGCAAGCAGTTGAACTCGTTGTGTCAACGCAGTTTGGCTCAACTTCGATGTTGCAGCGCAAACTCCGAATTGGGTTTGCTAAAGCTGGACGAATGATGGACTTGATGGAATCACGCAGCATTGTTGGACCCAGTGAAGGTTCCAAGGCACGCGAAGTCTTAATTAAGGCCGACGACTTGCCTGGAACCATCGCGATGCTTCGCGGTGAATAATGGCCACTGGAGCCGCGCACAACGGCAACGCCCCGCCTACTCGGGACATTTTCCCAGTGGGCCTTTCGCGAACAGAGCTTCATCACTAGAATCGCTTAAATAGGCGGTCGGAGGGCGAAATGAGCGTTGGTTCAACTCTCGAGCAGGCACGAGTTGCTGCAGGTTTAACCCTCGAGGATTTGTCTCAGATCAGCAAGCTACGGGCATCAATTTTGCGCGCCATGGAGGCCGATGATTTCAGCCACTGCGGCGGGATGGTGTACGCCCGAGGTCAATTACGAGCGTTGGCGCCGGTGCTCAACCTGGATCCAGACGCGTTGATCGCACAGTTTGGCCTTGAGGTCGAAGAAGGGCTGCATGGCTCGGCTTCTGACTCTGAATAAGACAACTACACTGAAGAGGTGTCCCGGCCCTCTGTAGCAATCGTCACCCTTGGGTGCGCGCGAAATGAAGTTGACTCAGAGGAGCTAGCAGGTCGCCTAGCTGCCGGTGGCTGGGATCTCGTAGACGATGCAGAAAACGCGGATGCGGTGTTGGTGAACACATGTGGATTCGTAGATGTGGCAAAAAAGGATTCAATCGACGCGATCTTGGCCGCTTCTGATCTTAAATCTTCAGGTAAGACGCAGGCAGTTGTTGCGGTTGGTTGCTTGTCGGAACGTTATGGCGCAGAGCTAGCCGCGGAACTTCCCGAAGCTGACGCAGTCCTTGGTTTCGATGACTACCCAGATATTGCTGATCGCCTGCGCCGGATCGTTGCCGGGGATCGACCAGCAGCGCATACTCCAACTGACCGTCGTTTGATGTTGCCCATTGCCCCAGTTGATCGCGATGACTCGGCTGTGCATATTCCCGGACACGGAGACATCGCGGCTCCGCGACTTCGACTCGAGCAAGGCCCTGTTGCATCCGTCAAGTTAGCCTCAGGCTGTGATCGACGCTGTGCGTTCTGCGCTATCCCAACGTTTCGAGGTGCTTTCGTTTCTAGGACACCAGCTGAAGTCCTTGCCGAAATCAGTGAACTCGTGCGCACTGGAGTCAAAGAAGTAGTTCTCGTCAGCGAAAACTCCACTTCTTACGGTAAAGACCTCGGCGACCTGCGCATGCTTGAGACGGTGTTGCCGAAACTGGCAGAACAGAGCGGGATCACTCGTCTGCGCGTTGCTTATCTGCAGCCTGCAGAAATTCGTCCAGGTCTCATCGAAGCCATGGCCGAGTGCGATCAGGTAGCTCCATATTTCGATCTGTCGTTCCAACACGCCAGCGCCTCTGTGCTTCGCCGAATGCGGCGCTTTGGTGGCACTGAAGCATTCTTGGGCTTGATCGAGCGTATTCGTGATCTTGAACCAGAAGCGGGAATCCGCAGCAACGTGATTGTTGGTTTCCCCGGTGAAACTGAAGAAGATGTTGAAGAGCTAGCTCAGTTCTTGCAAAAGGCACGCCTTGATGCAATCGGAGTCTTTGGCTATAGCGATGAAGACGGCACCGAAGCACTGACAATGCCTGACAAAATTAGTGCTGAAGTTATTCGCACCAGAGTTGAACGCATCTCTGCCTTGGCTGACGAAGTTATGGCGCAGAGAGCAGAGGACCGCATCGAGACCACGGTGACCGTGATCATTGAAAGGTTTGATGAGGATGAAAACGGCGGGCTTCTTGCCGTGGGTCACGCTGGCCATCAAGGGCCTGATGACTCTGAAACTTTCTTGTCTGTTGAAGAAGGTGAAGTTTCAATCGGTGATGTCATCACCGCTGTTGTCGTCGATGTTGAAGGCGTCGATTTGATTGCAGAAGTCGGATGACAGCGGCCTCCGTTGACCCGGCCGCTGTGCCTGTGTCCAACGATAAAATCATCAATCTGCCCAACGCACTCACGGCTCTTCGCCTCGTAGCTGTTCCTGTACTTATCTGGCTCCTGGCAACTGACACAGAATCAGCGCGTATTTGGGCAACGATTGTGTTCATTTTGGCCGCAATCACCGATCTGATGGATGGGGCAATTGCGAGAAAGCGCGGCCAAGTCACTTCGTTTGGCAAACTGGCCGATCCGATTGCCGATAAAGCTCTGATTGGCACCGCACTTATCGGATTATCGCTTCTTGGCGACTTAGCTTGGTGGATCACCATCGTCATCTTGGTGCGCGAACTCGGCGTGACTGCTTTAAGGATGTGGGTGGTTCGTCACGGTGTGATTGCGGCATCGCGTGGAGGTAAGGCAAAAACGCTGGCGCAAGTCATCGCTATCGGCATGTTTTTATACCAACCTCCAGATGTGAGTTGGTGGAGTTCGCTCGCAGACGGCGTCATGGCGATAGCGGTTGTACTCACGCTGATTACCGGTGCGAACTATGTAACACGGGCCTTAACACTGCGTCGCGTTTCGAAGGGCTAGCTAAAAATGCAACGTGAACTCATCGCCGTCGCAGGCAGGCTTGGTGTCACTATCGCTACCGCGGAGTCGCTCACCGCGGGTCTGGTGGCTTCAAAGTTGGCTCAGGTACCTGGAGCTTCGGCTGTCCTTCGAGGTGGAATCGTGGCTTATGCAACGGACATAAAAGGATCAGTGCTGGGGCTTGACCAGTCGATGCTTGAGCATGTGGTCAGTGAGCCCGTAGCCGCAGCAATGGCTGCCGGTGCAGCCAGAGTGCTGGCGGCGGACATCGGGGTAGCCACCACTGGGGTAGCTGGGCCAGATCCCCTTGATGGTCAGCCCCCCGGCACCGTGTGGCTGGCTGCCTATGACGCTCGAAATGGCCTGATCAAGACGAAATTATTGGAAATTGAGGGCAATCGCGAGCAAATCCGTGAGAGGTCCGCGAATGAGGCGATTGCCCTAGTTATGGAACTTTTATCCTCATAGCGCGTCAAAGTGACATCCGGGAATATCCTGAATACGTTGTGCGTTACAGTTAGCAGTCTACAAGGTTGAGTGCTAACCAGAAGGTGCCCAGCATTGTTCGAAAGGAGGCAGCATGATCGTCCTACGTGAAGTCATTGGGGATGAGTTACGCCGCCGGCGTCAAGATCAGGGCCGCACTCTTCGCGATGTCTCTGCTGCTGCCGCTGTGTCATTGGGCTACCTCTCAGAGGTAGAACGCGGACAAAAAGAAGCCTCCAGTGAACTCTTGGCTGCAATTTGTGGTGCGCTTGAAGTGTCAATCGTTGATGTTTTGACCTCAGTAACAACGCACATTGTCGAAGCAGAAGATCCAATGAAGTTGAATTTCGATCATGCTTCAAAAATCGCTATTCCTGTCTAAGGCATATGCGCCTCACTGATTTTTGGGAACGCATGGATGAGGTCTTCGGCTCGGTCTATGCAGCTTCTTGGGCCCATGATTTTGTTCTTCCACCTTTTGGGTGCACGGTAATTCAGGCGATCGCCAGGGGTGAAGACACTGGCGAAATCTGGCGTGCAGTGTGTGCCAGCGCCGAAGTACCTTCGATTTTGCGATAGTTCATGCCGACACTGGTGTTTGACGGCGATTGCAGCTTTTGTCGAAAGCGTGCTCTTTGGTTGCGTAAACATGATCGCAATGCTCTTGTCATCGTTGCTTGGCAAGAAGCAGATTTAGAGTCCATGAGTCTTACCGCGCAAGAGTGTGCCCAGGCAGTGCAATGGGTAGACGGTAATAGTCATGCGGCAGGTGGCGCAGCTATTGCTAAATGTCTGACGAGCTGCAATCAGCCTTGGCGAACTGCGGGTGCGGTAATGCAGTGGCCCGTTGTCCGCGTTTTCACCGAGTTTGGTTACCGAGTTATAGCGGCGAATCGACGCTTCCTGTGACGACACTCATTTATTAGAG
>CANJCG010000045.1 GCA_947472655.1 Actinomycetota bacterium | reverse complement strand
CTTGGGCTGCGCCTCTCCCCTCCCCTGGAGGTTGGCTTGGGTCAAGTGCAAATGTGCCGGCCCTGGTGGCGGCAGCTACCGCACTTGAAGTTCTCCTCCCCGATGTTTCAACCCAAGCTGAAGAGGCATTTGCTTTAACCGAGTATCTGAGATCTCGGCTTGAAGCCGAAGTGCCTGACGTGGTTTTTTCTGGCGATCCCAAGAATCGCCTGCCACATATTCTCAATTGCTCAGTGCTTTATGTCAGCGGAGAAGCGCTGATCAGCGAATTGGACCGACGCGGCTTTGCGGTCGCAAGCGGATCAGCGTGCGTGGCTGACAGCGATAGAGCAAGTCACGTGTTGGTAGCAATCGGTGCGTTTACCGGTGGCAATGTGCGGATCTCGCTGCCTTTTGGTTGTGCTCAAGCAACCGTGGACGGCTTTATTGAAGCTTTCACCGAATCAGTTGCCCTGTTGAGAATTGAAGCTGGTCGATGAACGTTGACCTTTGGCTCGACGAACGCGGCCGTCGGTGTCCGATTCCTGTTATCGCTTTGGCTCGTGCGCAAACCCAATGGTTTAAGGACACCTCCGCAGCAGCGCAGGTCGTCGGTGTTTTAGCTGACGATCCAGCGGCCCAATACGACATTCCGGCCTGGTGCCGATTAAAAGGCGCAGAGTTTGTCGGCGAGACGAACCCTCCTGATGGTGGTCCCGGCACCGGATATCTCGTCCAATTTTCTGCTTAAAAACACGCAGGCAAAGTAATCGCATAGGCGAGACGGTCGAGATAGTCGCTGCGAGAAATCTTTGACACACCCAAGGTTGCAAGATGGTCGGTCTGCCATTGCACATCTATAAGGCGAGCATCATCGCATGTTTTTAACTTTTCAACCAGAGCAACGAATGCAACTTTAGACGCGTCCCGCTTTCGATGAAACATTGATTCACCAGCAAACAACCCACCAACTTCAATGCCATACAGTCCACCAACAAGCTCTTCTTTATCCCATACTTCAATTGAATGAGCCCAACCCATTTCATGCAGCGCACAATAGGTTGCAATAAATTCTTCGGTGATCCACGAGTCTTCACGATCTTCATCGCATCCGCGCATTACTGCTTCGAATGCGTTGTCAAAAGACACGCGATAGCGATTACATGACTTTCGTAACGACGCGGACACCTGAAGCGCATCAAGTTCAATCACTCCCCGCGGATCTGGCGACCACCAGGCAAGTTCACCTGTTGACACATGCATCGGAAATAATCCCGTGCGATAGGCCTGCAGGACTGTTGCCGGATCGAGATCAGCACCAATAGCCAGCACTTCTTCCCCTGGCTCGCCAGAGCGCGGATCAGGAAGATTCCAATCACAAGGACCAGGATCAATTGGCATTGCTAGCCCTACGTAACTACCAAGTGTGTGGCGACATCCGCAGCTGCCGCATCGCCATAATTCTGGGCCAAGCGCGTCAGGAATGACTTATGGGTGAATACATATTCTTGAGTACCAACAGTTTCAATAACGTAGGTAGCCATGAGGGAACCCACTTGCGCCGCGCGTTCATCACTCAGGCCCCAGCCCATTCCGGTGAGGTAACCGGAACGAAATGCGTCTCCCACCCCTGTCGGATCTGCGATGCGATCTGGTTTACACACATCAACAAATACTGGGGATTGCCCTCTGCGCTCGATACGCGCACCTTGCGAACCAAGGGTTGTTACTCGAGTCTGAACTATCGCAGATATATCCGCTGTGCTTAATCCGGACTTTTGCTCGATGAGCGCACCTTCATATTCATTTGTGAACAAATACTTCGCACCTTCAATCAATGGAGAAATATCTTTGCCGTCCATGAACGCTAACTGCTGACTTGGATCAGCAGCAAAGTCATACCCGCGGTCGCGACATTCTGCGGTGTGACGAGCCATCGCACCGGGATCATTTGCACCAATCAACACGACATCAGCGCCACCGACACGATCAACTATGGGCTTCAATTCAATGTTCACAGCTTCTTGCATCGCGCCTGGGTAAAAAGATGCGATCTGATTTTGTTCCGTATCCGTCGTGCAAATAAAGCGGGCTGTGTGATGAAGCTCCGATACGTGAACGGCAGAAGTGTTCACTCCATGACGCTCGAGCCAAGCCTGATATTCCGCAAAATCGGCGCCGACAGCGCCGACGAGCACCGGATTGAGTCCAAGACATCCCATGCCAAAGGCAATATTTGGACCAACGCCGCCCCTGCGCACCTCAAGCTCATTGACAAGAAAGGAAACGGAAATCTTGTCGAGCTTGTCGGCGACGAAGGATTCAGTGAATTTTCCCGGAAATGTCATCAGGTGGTCAGAAGCAATTGATCCGGTAACAAGGATGGCCATGTTGGCGGACTTTACTCATGAATCTCGGCATACTTTGCACATGCATCGGAGAATTTCCTTGGGACTTGTAACTGTGGCCCTACTAGCTGGGACTCTTGCGGGGTGTGGTGGGCAAGAATCCTCTGCCCCAATAGACCTCAAAGGCATCTGGTCCGGAACCTATAGATTCCCCAGTGTGAGTAATGCCATTGAGGAATCACCACTCACGATTGAAATTACTCGCCAAGAAGGGCCCTTGTTGTGGGGTATCGAGCGATGGACCAATAAGGGCGAGAAGCTGGAAGCCGCGATGGTGGGTTCATTCTCGCCAGATGGCAGCCAGATTTCACTTGCCGAAGTTGGCGGATCTTTCAACGGTTTCGTCCAAGACAATTCCATGAGCCTTCAGTTCATCCGAACTGAAGACCCACCAACGGCGTTTTACGTCACTGTTGTCCGGCAATAACTTCAAGTAAGAAGTGGGGCGATCTCATGATCACCCCACTCGCTTTACCCAGATCGTGAGTGCGCTTTTACTTAACCCACTTACCGCTGAGGTTAACTCCGAGATCCGAAACTGCGGTGATCTCTGCCGGCGTGAACTTGTCTTGCGGGTTTACATACGCCGTTGTCGCAATTACTGCGTTGCCAGCCTGCGAATACAATGTGAACGACGAAGTTTTTCCTGAATACTTCGGATCCGGATTACTGAAAACGGTCTGATTACTCACATAGAAGTTCTGGAATTCCGCACCTGGCTGGGAACCCACAACGTAAGTCTCAGAAATCTTCGATGACGTGTCGGTCCCATTTTGCCCAGATGTTGTTCCTGCGCACGCCTTCGAACCGTTAAAGAGGGTCGTATAAGCAGCGGCGGCAGCCTTTGCGCTTGAGTATTGGAAGACTCGTTCAGACACCGAGGTGTAGGCGTTGCCGTTTTTTGTTTCAATATCCACTACCGACTGAGTCAAAGGCGCGCGTTGCGAATACAACGCCTTACCTGCAAAATCCGAGCATGGCACGATGTTCTTGTCGGGATTTGTGATGTTGAAGTCATAGTTCTTGGCTTTACCAAATACCGAAGGCACTTCCGACTTCGTCAACATTTTGGCGGCCGTTGAGTTTGCGGCCATCGCCGATGGTGCGAGTAGGGCAGAAATACCTAATGCCGCCGATATTGCAATGAGTGCGATCTTCTTTCGAGCCATGGTCACTCCTTAAAAAAACCTTGAGGGGCCCGCACAACGCGGACCCCTCAAGGTTAATACTTTTTACTGGAGATTAACTGAATGAATCTCCACAAGCACACGAGCCGCCTGCATTTGGATTGTCAATGGTGAAGCCTTGCTTCTCGATTGTGTCCACGAAGTCGATGGTTGCGCCGTTGAGGTAGGGAGCACTCATCCGGTCAGTCACCACACCAACACCGTTGAAGTCTTTGTTGACATCGCCGTCAAGCTTGCGGTCATCAAAGAAGAGCTGGTAGCGCAGTCCTGAGCAACCACCTGGCTGCACAGCAACGCGAAGGGCAAGGTCATCGCGACCTTCTGAATCAAGCAGAGCCTTAACCTTGATGGCAGCGGTCTCAGTGAGCGCAATGCCGTCAACAGTAGGCGCCTGGATTGTGACGTCAGCAGTCATGGCGGTCCTTCCAATCGATGGTGTGAGCAGAGTCTATGTCATATCTAACGATCTAATATCCCATCCCATTCCCATTTCTGGTACGCAATGTGGACAATAGGTAGATGAACGAACTAGGACTGGAGCCCAAGCCAACCCCATTGGCACTCCTTTTGCTCGGCAAAGATGCCGATCCGGACAGCGAAAAAGGGGTGGAATGCCCAGGCTCGCTGCCGCCAGCCTCAGACCCTGACCTGGTGGCTCGCGCTCAAGCGGCCAAGGCCCGACTCGGCGATCGAGTTTTTATTCTAGGCCACCATTACCAACGCAATGAGGTCATTGCCTTCGCTGACGTCACGGGCGACTCATTCAAATTGGCTCAACAGGCCGCCGCCCACCCAAATGCCGAATACATCGTATTTTGCGGGGTCCACTTCATGGCCGAAAGCGCTGACATCCTGACTGCTGACAATCAACAAGTTGTCCTTCCCGACATGGCCGCCGGCTGCTCAATGGCAGACATGGCCGCCATCAATCAGGTCGAAGCGTGCTGGGATGTACTCAAGGCTGCGGGCGTTGCAGAGGGCACTGTGCCTGTGACCTATATGAACTCAACCGCTGCGATTAAAGCCTTTACTGGTCGCAACGGGGGCACCGTATGTACTTCAAGTAATGCAAAACAAAGCTTGGAGTGGGCTTTTGCGCAGGGTGAAAAGGTGCTGTTTTTGCCTGATCAGCATCTTGGTCGCAACACAGCCGTTCTCGACTTAGGCCTGAGCTTGGATGACTGCGTGCTGTACAACCCAATGCTTCCAGGCGGCGGGTTGTCAGTGGAGCAACTCAAGAACGCGAAAATGATTTTGTGGCGGGGCCACTGCTCAGTTCATGCACGATTCACCACCAAGGCAATTAGCGATGTTCGTGAGCGAGTTCCAGGGGTACAAGTCATCGTTCATCCTGAATGCACCTTCGAAGTCGTTTCCGAAGCGGATGCGGTCGGCTCAACCGAAGCGATAATCGCTGCGATCAGTGCAAGTCCACCAGGATCTGCTTGGGCGATTGGCACTGAACTCAATCTGGTAAAACGACTTGCTCAGGACTTCCCCGATAGAGAAATCGTCTTCTTGGATCACTCTGTCTGTTTTTGCGCAACCATGAATCGCATCGACCTGCCGCACCTCGTGTGGGCCCTGGAATCCCTAGCCGATGGTGTGTTGGTCAACCAGATTACGGTGGATCCCGACACTTCCCATTGGGCCAAGGTGGCGCTGGACCGCATGCTTGCCCTGCCGGGTCCATCAGCCCGCAAGGATTGACCGACTACGCTGAGTTCATGTTTGGAAAGAAGCAGAAATCCCAGCCCATCACGCCCACCACAGATGAGTCAGCAGAAGGCAAAGGTCGCCCAACGCCTAGCCGCCGAGATTCCGAGGCTGCCCGCAAGACTCGTGTCAAGGTGTCAAACAATTCAAAGGAAGCCAAGAAGGCTTCCCGCGACCGTGCCCGTCTAGATCGCGAACGTTCGCGCAAGGGCATGATGGCCGGCGACGAGCGCTACCTTCAAGCACGCGACCAAGGTCCCGGTAAGGCATTCACTCGCGATTTTGTTGATTCGCGCTTTGCGCTTGCTGAGTACTTCATCGTGGTGGCGATCCTTGTTCTTGCACTTGGCTTCGTACCTGTGCAGGCCATTCAGTTCTGGGTCACATTGGGCTTCTTCGCCTTCACGGCAATCATGGTCGTTGACGTCATCATCATGGTGGTTCGTCTGAACCGCGCCGCAACAAAAACGTTCACCAAACCTGCAGATCTCAAGGGCTTGACCTTGTACGCAGTGCTTCGCGTCATGCAATTTCGTCGGCTGCGCCTTCCGCCTCCACGCGTGAAGCGTGGCGGTCTTCCTAAGTAGCGCTACTCCCCTGCTGGCCGCAAACTCATCGGGCCGTAGATGACGCTGGCTCCATCCAACAGCGAGACCTGCTCAACCCCTTCGTCAAGCAAGAGTTGCCAGTTTTCACCGATCCACGTTTCAGCATCGCCTTGGGTTGGGAAAGCTGCATCGTTAGCCGCCACTGATTCAACCGCTGATCCGTCGGCACCTTGAGTCTGCCAAGTCCAGTTCATTACGTGTCTCTTTTCTAAGGTCGCGTTGCCGGAGAAACGGTGAGCGCTGGGTCGGTTGTTACAACATCACCCAGAGCAATATCAATTGCATGCAACACGTCTTCCGAAAGCACGACTCCAGATGCTTTCACATTTTCATGAACCTGCTCGGCTCGAGAGGCACCAACGATGGCCGATGCAATGTTTGGCTGGTTCAGAACCCAAGCAACCGCCAACTGAGCCGGAGTAAGTGACAGCTCCTGAGCGATAGGCACCAGACGTTGCACTGCCGTGAGAACGTCGTCGCGGAGCCAACGCGAAATCATGTTTGCTCCACCCTGCTCATCAGTTGCTCGAGATTGAGCTGGCGGTGGCTGTCCTGGTAAATACTTGCCACTTAACACTCCTTGAGCGATTGGAGAGAACACAATCTGACCAACCCCGAGTTCTTGGGAGGTGGGAACAACTTCTTCTTCAATCACTCGCCACAACATGTTGTACTGCGGCTGATTAGAAATGAGTCGATCAAATCCCATTTCGGCGGCAATATGAAAAGCTGCACGAATCTGTTCTGCATTCCATTCAGAGACACCGATGTACAAGGCCTTACCTTGGCGCACGATGTCGTCAAATGCGCGCATCGTTTCTTCTAATGGGGTTTCCACATCAAATCGGTGGGCTTGGTACAGATCTACATAATCAGTATTCAAACGACGAAGGGAACCATTGATCGATTCCATCATGTGCTTACGACTCAGTCCGCGGTCGTTCGCACCGCGCCCCGTCGGCCAATACACCTTCGTAAAAATCTCAACGCTTTCGCGACGCCGACCACTTAAAGCTGCTCCAAGTACCGCTTCGGCCTTGGTCCCGGCATAGACATCAGCAGTATCAAAGGAAGTGATCCCCGCGTCCAAGGCTGCGTGCACGGTGGCATGGGCAGTTGGATCGTCTACCTGTGAACCGTGGGTAATCCAGTTTCCAAGGGTGATTTCACTGATTTTGAGGCCGCTGCGGCCAAGGTATCTATATTCCATGGGGACACCATAGGATGCGGAGCACAACTTCATCCACGTACTTGAAATTCAGGGGAAGTCCGGTGAGATTCCGGCGCTGTCCCGCAACCGTGATCCTTAGGAAAACTAAGGCGAGTCGGAGCACCTGACGAGTACGAGCGGCTCCATCCGTCGAGGCAACGGAACGAGTCCCAAAACCTCTATGGATCTCTTCCATGGCTGTGTGGGCTTCTCGTTTCTTGGCCCGCTCACCGAAAAGAGAATCACATGTATCGCCCGATTGCTCGTTCAATCACCGTTGCTGCAGCGCTAGGTCTAGCAACCGTCGGCGCCATCACCCCAGCAATGGCTGCGTCACCAGATGCCGGCCTTTTCGGTTCGATGGATCCAACATACGACGGTGTTTTCCGTCAGTCCCTTTCAATCTTGGCATTGCATCCGCTAAACCAAGTGCCGACCGAGTCGGTAACTTGGCTAGCTGGACAGCAGTGTCTGGATGGTTCCTTCGAGGAGTACCGCAAATCGATTCGCACTGCTTGCGCCCAGCCTGATCCAGTGAAGTTCACTGGCGCAGACTCAAATGCCACTGCCCTCGGTGCGATGGCCCTGCGCATCGCGCAAAACACTTCCGCAGCCGACAAAGCCATCGCAGTACTAGTAACGAAGCAAAACAAAGATGGTGGATGGGGTTACACGCTTGGCGGCGAATCCGATGTGAACTCCACTGGCTTAGTCCTTGCTGCGTTAAATAGTGCGCCAAAAACAACTGCGCTACGCAATGCTGGAAACAGCGCTCGGGGCTATCTCACTGCAGCACAGGTTCCGTGCACGGGAACTGGAACCTTCGGTTTGCCTTACCAGCCGGGCGGCAAGCCAGACAACCTTGCTTCGTCACAGGCCTTAGTCGGAATTGCCGGAACACTGCCAGCAAATAAGCCAACGGCTTACGCAAGTGTCGCAAAAACTGACTGCAAGTCCGCACTCATCAACAAGGTCGCCACTTACCTAAGTAAGACACTGGTGACGAACAAGGGTGCTTTGCGGTCGGCACTGGATCCAAAGCAAACTGACTGGAACTCAACCGCAACGGCTGTTATCGGACTAGCCTCATCGAAACTGGGTAAGGCAGGAGTGGGTGCAGGACTGACTCAGTTGCAAAGCAATGTTGCAGAGTTCACTGGTACCGGTGCGAAATTTAAGGCAGCAGCGGCGTCCAGCTTAATCATGATTGCTGGGCTCACCGGAAAGAATCCACAAGCATTTGGTTCCCAGAAGACCGATCTGGTTGCCGACTTGCTGAACTCGATAACTAAGTAGGCCATGGGATGAGCACACTTCAGCGAATTGTCAGCACTTTGGTGTTGGCAGCAGTTGGTGTGTGCGCGTCTTTCCTTTTCACTAGCACTGTACAAGCGGCAACGGCTTATCGTTACTGGACGTACTGGCAGGTATCAAACTCACAATGGAGCTTTGCTCAGGCAGGACCGGCTTCGACAACACCAGCCAATGGAAGCGTCGAGGGTTGGCGTTTTGGAATTTCTTCGAGCCGAGCCGACCAAACGATGACTCCGCAATTTACAAGTTCAACGGCATTTAAAGAGATTTGTACAAACGAAACCGCGCCTGCTGGAATGAAAAGAGTTGCGCTGGTTGTTGACTCGGGGCTTGAGCAACACGCGCCCCGCGGTGAATCTCCCGGTGGTCTCGTCACACAATGCGTACAAATCCAAGAAAATGCCAATGGCTACGACGTTTTACGACAGTCTCAGAGCGTGCGCACCGATAACGGACTTATCTGCGCTATCAGCGGCTATCCCCGCCAAGAGTGTGCAGAAATAGTGGAAGCATCGGCGATGCAAACCAACGACGCAGGCGCTGAAGTCGCCGCCCTCAATCCTGATGTCACGAGCCCCCTTCCTTTCATCATTGGCGCCCTGTTTGCTGCCATCTTGGGCGGACTCGTCTGGAAACTCAGGAAGCGCACGTGAAGGCCGCCTTGGCCTGCGGAAATCTCGCACATGCGCGATGGCTTCACCCTGGCGCATGGTGGGTTTGGGCTTTGGGTTTGGCCGCTGCAGCAAGTCGCACGTTGAATCCAATGCTTCTCGTGCTCATCATTGCTGTCGCTGCCGTTGTCGTGGCAGCCCGAAAGCCTGATGCTCCCTGGGCCCGTTCATTCATCTTTTTCGTCAAACTCGGGATCGCGATCATCGTGATTCGCGTGGGCATCCAAATTCTTTTTGCAGCAGCCCTCGGCACTACAACTTTGTTCACCCTTCCTAGTCTTGCTTTACCAAGTTGGATGGCTGGTGTTCGCCTTGGCGGAGCGGTGACTCTGGAAAGCATCCTTATTGCTTTTTACGACGGGCTTCGCCTTGCCACGATCATCATCTGTATCGGAGCAGCAAACTCACTTGCTTCCCCGAGTCGGTTGCTTAAATCAATTCCCGCGGCGCTATACGAAGTCGGCGTCAGCGTTGTCGTGGCGCTCACCTTTACTCCTCAGCTCGTGGCAGATGTCACTCGAGTGCAATCTGCTCGGCACTTACGTGGGAGGGTCACCAAGGGCCCACGTGCTGTCGCTGGCGCGGCTATGCCAGTACTTGAAGGAGCCCTTGAACGTTCCGTCACTTTGGCCGCGGCGATGGACTCACGCGGATACGGTCGACGCAACGCCAATAGCGCAGCCCAGCAACGCCTAGCAGCAGTACTACTCATCGGTGGGCTTATGTGTGCTTGCTTTGGCACCTACGGACTTGTTGCTGCCGGTTCCCCTTGGCTCTTGTCCACACCCATGCTGGCAGTTGGTCTACTCGCCAGCCTGATCGCGATTACTTGGTCAGCAAAGTCAGCGATCAGATCCCGTTATCGTCCAGATCCTTGGTGGTTACCGGAGTGGTTGATTGCCCTGTCTGGAGTCTTTGCTGCAGGAACATTCCTAATAGCCACCTGGCTAGTGCCCTTACAGATGACTACCCCGTCTGATCCACCGACATGGCCTGCTCTACCGATACTTGCTGTTCTAGGACTCGCGATCGCACTGACTCCAGCCTTCATCGCTCCGCCATTGCCTAGAGTTTTCATTGCCCTACCTCGCGCAGTATCTGCAGAAATTGAGGTAGCCGCATGATCCGGTTTGAACACGTCTCGATTACCTACACCGATCACACCCAACCGATCTTGCGTGATATCAATCTCCAACTTGATGAGGGTGAACTCGTCCTTGTCGTTGGTCGCACAGGGAGCGGCAAAACCACGTTACTTCAAGCCATCAACGGATTGGTTCCACACTTCACTGGTGGCACGTTGAGCGGTCGAGTACTCATCGATGGTCGAGATACACGCACTCATCCACCACGTGACCTGGCAGATCTTGTGGGTGTCGTGCCGCAAGACCCTGCTAGCGCCTTTGTCGCAGACACAGTCGAAGAAGAACTCGCTTTCGGAATGGAATGCTTAGGACTGAGTAGCGATGTTATGCGTCGACGAGTCGAAGAAACCCTTGACCTACTTGGACTGAATGAGCTTCGCTACCGCCCCGTCATGTCGTTGTCAGCTGGACAACAGCAGCGCGTTGCAATTGGAGCCGTCTTAACTTCGCATCCAAAGGTACTTGTGCTTGATGAGCCAACTTCGGCTTTAGACCCAGCAGCAGCTGAAGAAATTCTCTCCGCACTTCAAAGACTCGTTCATGACCTCGGAATTACCGTCGTCATGGCAGAGCATCGCCTCGAACGAGTTATTCAATATGCCGACCGAGTGATCATCGTGCCCGGCGATGCCCAGCCACTGGTCATTGGCACTCCGCAGGAAATGATGCGCGAGGCCCCAATCGCACCGCCCGTTGTTGAACTCGGACGTATTGCCGGCTGGAACCCGCTACCTCTCAGTGTTCGCGATGCTCGCCGCGTCGCTGGTCCGTTGCGAGCACTCCTTATTGGGCAGGATCCCCCGCAGCGAGTGATTTCACATGGTGATTCAACTGCTGAACTCGTGCAGGCTCAAAACCTCACCATTCGCTACGGCCAGCATGTAGCACTGAAGGACGTAAGTCTTCAGGTCCACAGCGGCGAAGTTATCGCCCTCATGGGTCGCAATGGAGCAGGTAAATCCACCTTGCTTAACGCCATCGTTGGACTGCGTGCTGCAACTGCAGGAACAGTTACGACGCAGGGAGCAGATCCTCGAGCCCTGAAAGGAACTGAACTACTTGCGCGAGTGGGTCTTGTGCCACAAACACCTGGTGACCTTCTGGAAGCTACAAGTGTGGCTGCAGAATGTCGCGCTGCTGATCGCGATGCCAAAGTCGATCCAGGAACTACCCGCGAACTTCTCTCTTCACTTGCTTCAGAGATTGGCGATGACACCCACCCCCGTGATCTTTCCGAAGGCCAACGACTGCTTCTTGCATTGGCAATCGTGCTAGCTGCACAACCACCAGTGCTCTTGCTAGATGAGCCAACTCGGGGACTGGACTATCCAACGAAAATTCGCTTGGTTGACGTATTACGCAATCTCGCACAGGCTGGACATGCGATCATCTTGGCTACCCACGATGTCGAGCTTGCCGCAGAGGTTGCAACGCGAGTAGTAGTACTTGCCGATGGTGAAGTTGTAGCTGACGGTGAAACGGCTGCAGTCGTTGTTGCGTCTCCGATGTTTGCGCCACAAATCGCGAAGATCTTGGCTCCTTATCCGTGGCTCACCGTGAGCGATGTGGTCAATTCCATCGGACCGGTAATTTTGCGAAGTCATG
>CANJCG010000044.1 GCA_947472655.1 Actinomycetota bacterium | reverse complement strand
TTGTCTGCTCTTGCTTTTCCACGTTAGGCAAACTACTTGAATCTGAACTGTTGCGAAGTTTAAATGCGATATTCGTGACAATTCGACAAGTTACTCAGGCGGCAAGTGAGAGCGAAGCCATTGAATCCAGGGGGTAAGAGTTTGCCACCCGAGCAGTACCTTGGTTAAACAGTCGCTTGAATACAGCCACGGTCCAGGCGCAAAGTGCGCTGACAGCGACAAACTTCTTAAGCGCAAGAGCCCAATGTTCGGATTATCTTTGGCATACCCACGGGGAGCAGATTTCAACGCGTTGTCGGTTGATAGCTCGAATCCATGTGCCTGTACTTTTGCAAGAACTGATCGAATTGCTTGCGCCCCGCTATCCGTTGAAGCAATGACACGAAACTGTGTGAGTTGAGCTTTGCTCGGTTGCCAGTTACCTGCGCCAAGCAGCATGCCATCGGCATCAATACGCAAATAATAAGCCGAGTTAGCCTCAGCATTTGCCGTTAGCGAGGCGTGCTCATTGAGAGGTGGAAGATCGGGCCAGAAACGAACATTTCGATACGGTCTAAATATTTTGATGGGCCCGTAGTTAACAGAAAGATCTTCGGCAAGTTTCTTTAACGGTATAGCGACGTTTACGTCATACATTGCACGATGAGCGTGAAACCATTCACGATTATTGTTCTCTTCCAACTGGATATAGTACTGAATAAGGTCTTTGCCAAAGCCTGAAAAAGCTGTTGTCATTCCGTGCTCATTTTAGTAACTGCTCGAAAAATCCGCCTACGCCAAGTGTTGGTGAAACCAGATGGCATTCCAAAATCCAATGCCATTGATTGCCATACTGATCTTGGCGATAAAGTGTTTGCGTGTTGCTTGGCGTCAAATACGAAGTTGCCGCATCATTCTCGATGCGTTCATGTGGAAACTCGCCTATGAGATGACCGACATGGCGTTGGTCACCGAGCATGTAGCCGTGTAATTCGGCTTGCTCTTTCATAAATGAGTAAAGTTCGGCCCCTGAGACAGCTTTGTTATCCTGTGCAAAGTCTCGCCCAAGGTGCCAGATTTTTTCAGTGTCATCGCGCAGCAAGCATTTCAAAGGGTCGTTACCAATGACATACGTACGCCCAACGTCAGCTTCCCACTTTTGGAGTACCGGACCAAAATCGAGAAAGAGAATGTCGTCCGCTTCGAAAGTGCGAACAGGGGGATTGACTTGATAGGGGTGAAGAGTATTTTCACCGGACCGGATAATTCGCTTATGCCAAAATTGTGTGATGCCGAACTCTTGCTCAGCTAAATTTCGAATTCCGTCGCTGGCCGTCAACTCAGTTTGGCCAGGTGAGAGCAGACCTTGCTCGACGGATAGTTGCAGTAGTTCCAGGGCTATAGATTCGGCTAGCTCGAGTTCGCGTAGGCGGGACACAAGCGGACGTTACACCTTGGCAAAGGATGATCACGGCTGTCACTACCAGCGATGGTGCTCAATCATTTAATTGAAACCTGAAGGTACGGCATAATTGAGGGCATGCCTGAAACCCGTCCGCGAATTGAGTGGATGGATGTCATAAAAGCCACGGCAGTTATCGTCATTGTGCTTTCTCACGCGGTAGATCTCCTCGCGCCTGTGGCTGGGGGCCAACCTGCACAGACCGTGTGGCAGGTCTTCATGACCATTTTGGAACCAATGCGGATGCCGCTGTTCTTCATGATTTCGGGAATGTTGGCTGCTTCTGCTCTGAACCGCCCTTGGAATAAAGTGCGCCGGCGCACGTGGGGGATGGCCTACCTCTATGTGCTGTGGAGCGTGATCTTCTTTGCAGTCGTTGCGTGTTACGTACGGGCACCGTTTATAGACCAACTCCTTACCTATCTCAAATTGATTTTGATTGCGGGTGATGGGTATTGGTACCTCTATGCACTCGTCATCTATTTCTGTCTTGTGAAAGTCACGCAACGGTGGCCAATTTGGATTCTGTTCAGCGTTGCAATTGCGCTGAGTCTGCTCAAGGAGCCAATTCTTACTTTGAACCGCGAACACCTTCTTGGCACTGGCTCAGGATCAATGTTTGTAAAAATCTTAATCAATCTTGTTTTCTATCTAATAGGAGTCCATTTCAAAGCAATAATTGAGCGCATTGCAGCGGTGGCTACGTGGTCAAGAATTATTGGTATTTCAGGGCTTCTCGTGTTAATTGGATTGTGGCGGTACAACACTCCATGGAGCTGGGAACAGTCGGTCTTGCCGGCATCATTGCTTTACATTGTGCTAGCGGTAATGCTGGCGTCGACTCTGGTTGTGTTTCCTAAAGTTCGCGCTTATGGCATAGGTATTGGTAGACAGACCTTGCCAATATTCGTGGTTCAGTTCCCGTTTATGTTGATTCTTCAACAGGTATTCAAGAATCAGTATTCGTTCTATGACAATCAGGTGTTCTTAGCAGTATTCCCGATTGTATTCACAGCGTTCGATGTCGCTTTTGCACTCTTCTTATTTCACGTCACAAAGAACAATGTCGGACGTTATCTCTTCGAGGTGCCGCATTGGGTAGCTAGAGACGAGCGTTCAAAGCCGCAAGCCAAGGATTCAGAGATCAGTAAGTGAAAATGCCACATCCACGGATTGTCCTGCTGCAAGTGTTTGACTGAGCCGCACTTCCTTTTTTAGGGGCAGGATGTACGATGCTGACTTTTTTTCCCGAAAAAGCGAAGTAGTCCAGATCGCAGAACCAATCTGCGCCTGAATTCTGACGGATCCAAATCCTCGAGTCTTACCTGCGGAGCGTGCCTGAATTTCATCAGCTAAATCATGTGGCAAGGTGACGAAATACCAAGAGCCTTCACCATTAAAGATCCAGATTTCTCCGGAGAATGTGAAGTCCATCGCTGAATTATGGAGGTTAAGGCGTTGGATATTTGAGTTTTCGGCGAAGCCAAAGCGAGACGTAGACGAGTGCAACGAGTGCAGGAACCTCAATCAGTGGGCCGACCACACCAGCAAGCGCTTGACCACTCGTGATTCCCCAGACACCGATGCTCACTGCAATTGCCAGCTCGAAGTTGTTACCTGCTGCGGTAAAGGCCAGAGTCGCGGTTTTTGGATAACCCAGCCGGCTTTTGAAACCCAGGGCGAAAGCGATGCCCCACATGATTGCGAAATACACCAACATCGGGATCGCGATGCGAGCAACGGAACCAAGGTCTGAAGTGATCGCTTCTCCTTGCAGGGCGAACATCACCACAATCGTGAAGAGCAATCCGTATAGCGCAAACGGTCCTATTTTTGGGGCGAAGGTGTTGTCATACCAATCTCGACCTTTGGTCTTGATGCCGATCTTGCGAGTAAAGAATCCCAATGCGAGTGGTACGCCTAAAAAGAAGAGTACGGCTTTGGTAATTTCCCAGGTTGAGAATGTAACGGCTTGTGTATTGAGGCCAAGCCATCCAGGCAGCACTGACAAGTAGAACCATCCAAGCAATGCGTAGGCAAGAATTTGAAAGACTGAATTGATCGCAACGAGTAAAGCGCCAGCTTCACGGTCGCCGCAGGCCAAGTCATTCCAAATCAACACCATTGCGATGCACCGAGCTAATCCAATAACGATGAGACCAGTGCGAAATGCTGGTTGGTCTGGAAGAAAAATCCAAGCAAGAGCAAACATGAGCAGCGGTCCGATTAGCCAATTAAGTACCAAGCTCAGCCAAAGGAGTTTGCGATCTCCGGTGACGTGGCTCATGTCTTCATACCGGACTTTCGCCAACACTGGATACATCATGAGCAACAAACCAAAGGCGATGGGCAGCGAGGTTTGACCAAGCTTCACTGCGTCAAGCACTGTCTGTGCCTCTGGGATGTAACGTCCGATGAGTAGCCCACCAATCATGGCAAGCACTATCCATACGGGGAGAAATCGATCAAGAAATGAAAGTTTTTCGATGACATGTTCATCGTTGTTTTGCGTTTGAGTTGTCATGAGGCAGGCAACAACTCGGATATAAGTTCTTGGATGCGGCGACGAATCTCATCTCGGATTGGTCGAACTGCATCAGCGCCTTGGCCGGCGGGATCTTCGAGTTTCCAGTCCTCGTATCGTTTGCCTGGGAAAATTGGGCAAGCATCGCCGCATCCCATCGTGATGACTACGTCCGATGCTTGTACTGCTTCAACCGTTAAGACTTTTGGTACTTCTTTGGTGATGTCGATGCCATCTTCCTTAAGCACTGCCACGACAGCAGCATTGACAGAGCTTGCTGGCGCTGATCCCGCGGAGCGAACTTCAATGGCGCCGCCGGAAAGCGAAGTCAGATAAGCGGCTGCCATTTGTGAGCGCCCTGCGTTATGCACGCACACGAACAGAACTGAAGGTTTCGTTGCCATTTAGTCGCACGCTTGCCCTGGAGCACAGCAGGCTCCTGTGGCAGTCTCGGCCAAGCTCAGCATTTCCAGACCACTTGGGTTGTCATCTTTAATCGCATAGAACTCCCAAGGCGCACCCGATGGGTCATGGGCCCAAACCTTGTCTTGGAGTGCGAAGCAACATGAAGTGTCCATCTCATCGTCGAGGATTAGTCCGACACTTCGAAGACGGTCTGCCTGGGCACCAACGGCGGCGGTGTCAGCGAGTTCGACACCGAGGTGATTCAAGGCTCCCTGTGGGCCTTCGCCCCGAATGTCATTGGTGGTTTCCATGAGAACTAATTTCAATGGGGGGTTCAGGATTTCGAAGTTTGCGTAGCCGGGTCGCAATTTATGGGGATCCACACCGAAAAGTTTGGTGTAAAAATCGATGGATGCTGCAAGGTCGCTCACGTTGAGGGCCAGTTGTACGCGGGAATCAGTGACTGTCATCGTGAACTCCTATATCGATAACTATCTATATTGATGAATGTCGATATACAATCAGAACCATGCAGGAACGTCAACTTGATAGTTCCGCAATCTGATGAAGATTGGGTGAACAGCGATGGCCGGAGTAACAAAGGAATTGCTTCTCGAAGACATCAGCGTTTGCGCGCCGGCCAACCACACCGAGCCAATTGATCGTGCAGTTGCTGAGGCCATGGCGACGATTCTGAAGGCCGTGGCCGACCCGGCCCGATTGCAGCTGCTCTCAATCTTGAAATATGCACCCAGTCAAGAAGCCTGCGTCTGTGATTTAACGGAGCCCCTGGGTTTGAGTCAGCCCACGGTGAGTCACCACCTTAAGGTGCTTGCCGATGCCGGGCTTGTGAGTCGCGAACGTCGAGGTTCATGGGCTTGGTTCAGTTTGGTGCCGGTGCGCTTGGATGAGTTGCGATCGTTCTTGGAATGACCACTCTTGTTGTCGCTAGTCTGTGCCCATGCCATTGCAGGGTGAATACGAACCAAGTCCCATTGAGTTTGTGCGTGACCAAGTTGCGTTGATTGAATCCTCGGGAGGTTTAGAGGGGACGTATGGTCCAGATGGGCAGGGAGTCATCGTGCTCACAACCCTTGGCGCCAAATCGGGGAAGATTCGCAAGTTGGCATTAATGCGCGTAGAACACAATGGTGATTACTTGATCGTTGCCTCAAAAGGTGGATCCAATAACAACCCGGTTTGGTACCACAACGTTCTTGGAAACCCACTTGTTGAATTACAAGATGGCCCAGAGCGCCATGACTATTTAGCTCGGTTACTCGATGGCCCAGAGCGTGAAGTGTGGTGGTCTCGAGCCGTAGAAGCATTTAGCCCGTATGCGGATTATCAGAAGCGAACTGAGCGAATCATCCCTGTTTTCGTACTGGAACGCATTCGCTGACCTATGATCGCGATTCATACACTGGTGACTGCACCAGCTTCGAGAGGGTGCATTGATGACTGAATCCCAAGCTCCAGCGACGGAAACCACAGAACGTCTTCGTCGACTTGGCTTGATGATGATCGGTTCGCTGCTCATCGAATTCCTTGCTGGAATGGCGAATACTTTTTGGCTTGAAACACCTGAAAGCGGTTCAGGCTGGAGTGGCTCTTCGCCAATGTGGCTAGTAATGGTTCACATTATTTTGGGTGCCTTGCTGTTGCTGCTTGGTATCTGGATCCTCGTCGTTGCTCGCAAGGGCAAGTCGCGCACGTGGCTCAATATGGGCGCGTTTGGATTTCTCGGCATTCTGATTGCTTTCGCTGCTGGTAATTCCTTTATGAGCGATGTCAGTAATGACGCAGTGTCATTCGTCATGTCAGTTGGCTTGGCGGTAGCATTATTTTTCTATTCATTTGGTCTCTTCAAGAAGGATTCGCTATGAGTAACGTTTATGACTTCGAAGTATCAGCAGCTGATGGCAGCCAGGTTGGTCTTGATTCCTATCAAGGCAAGGCCATGCTCATCGTGAATGTTGCAAGTAAATGCGGGCTGACTCCGCAGTACGAAGGTTTAGAGGCTCTACATCGTGCAAATGTTGATCGGGGACTTCAGATTTTAGGCTTCCCGTGTAATCAGTTTGGTGGACAAGAGCCAGGTACGGCGGATGAGATTGCCGAATTCTGCTCATTGACGTACAACGTCACATTCCCGATTCTTGGAAAAATTGACGTCAATGGTGCGGATGCCGATCCGCTCTACTCGTACTTGCGAGCTCAGGATCCCGGTGACTTCGGGCCAGATAGTGGTCCAATTTTTGCGCACATCAGCAAAACCAAGCCAGAAGCAATTGGCACTGACGAAGTGAAGTGGAACTTCACGAAATTCCTCGTGGGCCGCGATGGCAATGTTATTCGCCGTTATGAGCCAGGCGTTACCCCAGAAGAGATCGCTGCAGATCTTGATGAGGTTCTTGCTTAAAAGGTTTTTATAACAACGTTGGGCCCCTCGAAAATATTCGAGGGGCCCAACGTTGTTTCGCCTGACTTAACTTGCTGGCTTATCAGCTTTAGCGGGATGGTCGCCCTTTGCATGCGGCGTCCAATTTGGATTAATCGCTAACATCGAAGTGAGCTGGGCACTCTTTGCGGCGTCAACTGCGGCTTTGCGGGCTTGAACCGCAGCGGCCTTTGCAGTATCAGTTGGATTCGTTGCTAGCACTGCACGAAAGTCAGCCCTAGCTTTTTCAACCGCAGCCTTGAAGGTCTCATGAATGGCCTTACGCGCCGTTGCGTTGGCCTCACGTAGTGCCTGCTTTGCGGGATCACCCTTGGTGGAGGCAGAAGCCGTTGCACTTGCGGATGGTGTTGGTGTGACGTCAGCAGCATTAGCGATACCGGTAGATCCGATCAGCATGATCGACCCAAGGCCAGCAGCAGCGAAAGCAGCAAGTTTCTTGTTGTTCATCGTTCCTCCTCGTCTAAAACCCAGATGGGTTTGCGCCCAACCGGGCTCGTTATGAACGATTGAGTATGACTTTGTGAGATTGCTGTGAATGGGTTGAGCGTTATATGCGAAAGTTTTGGCTGTGATTTTCATGCTGATGTGTTTATTGGCGTGACTTCAAGGGTCAAACTTGCGCGTTATCGAGAGATGCATCGGTTCTTGATGAAGCAGCGCACAACGCAGGACGCCTAATGGATAAGTGAATCCAGAGTCGACTCTTCGTAACCAAAAGCTCGGGCCACGGCCGGGTAGACAACGGCGCCATCGTGCACATTCAATCCAAGCGCAAGTGCGCGATCATCGATCATTGCTTGGCGCCAGCCCTTGTTTGCTAACTCAAGCGCATACGGCAGGGTCACATTGGTGAGAGCGTAAGTTGAGGTGTACGGAACCGCTGCCGGCATATTTGCGACGCAGTAAAACAACGATTCATGAACTTTGTAAGTGGGATCGGCATGAGTTGTCGGTTTGGAATCTTGAAAACATCCGCCTTGATCAATTGCGATATCAACCAACACTGAACCAGGTTTCATCTGAGCAACTAAATCGTTACTGACAAGTTTGGGAGCTTGAGCACCGTGAATGAGCACGGCTCCAATGACCAAATCGGCGTCTAGGACAGCCCGTTCGACCTCGAAACTATTGGAGGCGATTGTTTGCATATGTCCTTGGTAGATGGCATCAACTTCACGCAGCCGTGCGATATTCCGGTCGAGAAGGAGCACTTCTGCGTGCATTCCAAGAGCGATGGCGGCCGCATTCATTCCAGCTACACCTGCACCGAGCACAACAACTTTGGCTGCGTAGGTTCCCGAAACACCGCCAAGAAGAATCCCGCGCCCTCCGTTCACGGCTAAGAGTGCTTGAGCTCCAACTTGAGGAGCAAGGCGCCCAGCGACCTCTGACATTGGGGCAAGAAGGGGAAGTGTTTGGTTGGGGAGTTCCACAGTTTCATAAGCAATCGCTGTCGTGCGTGATTTGATAAGTGCGTCCGTACAGGCGCGAGATGCAGCGAGATGAAGGTAGGTGAAGAGCATTTGATTGGGACGGAGGTACTGGTACTCACTCTCGATCGGCTCCTTCACTTTGAGGATGAGGTCCCCTTGAGCCCAGATATCTGCGGCAGTGCTCAAGATGCTTGCACCGGCCTGAACGAATTCTTCATCAGGAATAGATGAGCCAGCGCCTGCTCCGGTTTCAATAAGTACTTCATGCCCATGACGCACAAATTCATGAACCCCAGCGGGTGTGATGGCTACGCGTGATTCTTGACTTTTCGTCTCTCGAGGAACCCCGACCTTCACAACTGCCTCCTTGACCAGAACGTGATCCGATAGTAAAGGGTTTTCGTGGGATACATGGCGACAGGGGGTAGATCCAACCCCTCAATAAATGTCCGTTAAGGGCGTGAAACAGCGGGGAGTGGTTGCCCTTTTCAAACTGTGGGATGAGAGAATGAGGTTATGGCCGATGACAAACTTGACGATCAACGCGAGAAGTTCAAAGCAGCACTTGAGGCAAAGCAAAATAGAGGGCAGCAAGGTGGCCAAATTCGTGGTGCAGCAGGAAACTCAGGGAAAGATTCGTCAAAGGGTGCACCTGGCAAGCGTGAGCACCGCCGCAAGAGCGGTTGATTCAGCGCAGTGTCTGGGCAGCTACGACCACGTATTGAGTGGATGGACCTTGTAAAAGGATCCTCTGTTCTTATCGTTGTGCTCTTCCATGCAGTGATACACATGTATGCGGTGGTGCCTGATGGCTCCGTTTCCAATGGTTGGCACACATTTATGAATGTGATTGAGCCACTTCGGATGCCGATTTTTTTCATGGTGTCGGGAATGCTGGCTACGAGCGCGATGAGTAGGCCCTGGCGAATGTCGCGCCGGCGCACATTCGGTATGACCTACTTATATATCTTATGGAGCGCGATTTTCTTCATCGTGGTTGCTTTCTATATACACGAGACGCCAGTTGAGGCCCTGCTGAATTTCCCACGTCGCTTGCTTGCGGGAAGTAGCGGCTACTGGTATCTCTACGCTCTTCTTTTGTACTTCATTATCGCCAAGGCACTACGTCGCTGGCCCGTCTGGATAGTCCTTGTAATAGCGATCGCGCTCAATCTTTTAAGGGCACCTGTCGCGCAATGGAATCGCGATTTCATGTATTCGATTGATGTTGGTTCAGCGATGACGGCGATAGTTACGAACTTGGTGTTCTACATCTTGGGCGTGTATTACAAGGAAATCATTTCCTGGATTGCAGATCGAGCATCGTGGTGGCGAATTGCAATGATCATTGCTTTTGCTTCCGCTTATGGACTGTGGCGAAATTCTGCTCCCGAATACTGGGAGATGACCTATCTTCCGATTTCACTTGCCTGGATCGCAGCAGGAGTGATGGCGGCGCATCTACTTGTTGTGTATGAAGGTCCACGACGTTTCGGAACCTTTTTCGGCGCTCGAACGTTGCCTATCTTCGTTGTGCAGTTTCCACTATTGATGGCACTTTCCTCGTATCTGCGAAATAACCGACCGGAATATCTCAATATCGCCGCGGTACAAGTCGTATTTCCAATTCTAGTAACATTAATTCTGGTGTTTATCGCACTCTTTCTTCATCGGGTCACCCAGAAAAATATCGGGAAGTACCTCTTCGAAGCACCCCGCTGGGCGGTCAGAGAAGATCGCTCATCTTCACCTTCTCAGGTTGAAAAGCAGGTATCGTCTGCTGCATGAGAGCAGTAGGTGTTGTTGAATTTGGTGGGCCGGAAAAACTCATTGAAGTGGAACTTCCAATGCCTGAACCGGGTAGTGGGCAGGTGCGTATTCGGGTACATGCTGCGACAGTGAACCCAACTGACACGATCTTTAGAAGTGGTGGCCAATACGGTCGAACCGTCATCACTGAGCCTCCCTTTATTCCTGGGATGGATCTCGCCGGCGTGATTGATGCGATTGGCCCCGAAAACGAAGGAAGATTCAGCATTGGCGATCGAGTAGTGTCCATCGCTTTGCCGAGTGGTCCGCGCCGGGGGGCCTATGCAGACTGCGTTGTTGCGCCTGTTGCATCGGTGGTTAAGGCCCCTAAAGGTCTGGACTTGGCAATCTCTTCGACTTTCCTGATGAATGCGCTGACTGCGCGTCTGTCGCTAGATGCGTTAGCACTTCGCCCGGGCCAAACGCTAGCGGTCACGGGTGCGGCGGGATGTTATGGCGGCTTCGTGGTTCAACTGGCGCTCGCTGACGGGATCCGCGTTATTGCAGATGCATCCCCCAGCGACGAAGCTTTAGTTGCCTCATTGGGCGATGTAGAAATTGTTGCCCGTGGCGACGATGTCGCTTCATCAATTAGAGCCATCCTGCCTGAAGGTGTTGACGGCTTAGCTGACGGTTCAGTTCAAAGTGATTTGCTTGTGCCTGCGGTAAAAGACGGTGGCAGGATTGCTGTTGTACGTGGTTGGGATGGTGAGCCTGGTCGAGGCATCAGCGTGGATAAAATTTTAGTATCAAGTCATGTTAAGGAAACCGCGAAGATTGAACGGCTCGTCGAGCAAGTTGAAGATGGCACGTTGAGTTTGCGAGTCGCTCAAGTCTTCCCGGCAAAACTTGCAGCCGAAGCTCATCGCAAGCTAGAAGCCGGCGGTGTTCGCGGCCGTCTGGTGCTTGACTTTTCCTAGCATCAACTGCATTTCGTCACAAAGTCAAATGGGGTATTCATGGGTCGCTTAGAAAACAAGGTTGCTCTTGTCACGGGTGGGGCGATGGGCATTGGGGCTGCGCACTGCAGGGAACTTGCTGCCCAAGGAGCAAAAGTTGTGATGTGTGATGTGGCCGACGACGTTGGGATGTCGTTAGCCAAGGAAATTGGAGCGACCTACGTGCATCTGGATGTGTCCAAGGAAGATGAATGGGCAACCGTGGTTAATGAAGTTGTGGGATCACTAGGCAATATCGATATTTTGATAAACAACGCAGGCATCGCAAAGTCGACTCCCATTGGTACAGCAAAGACTGAGGACTGGGATCGCGTTATTGCCGTAAACCTCACGGGCACATTTTTTGGTATGAGAGCGGTCGCAGCCTCAATGAAAGCCGCAGGCGGCGGAGTGATCGTGAATACATCTTCGGTTGCAGGGCTTGTAGGCACACCTGGCATTAGTGCTTACGTTGCGAGCAAGTGGGGCGTGCGTGGTATGACAAAGTCAGCTGCCATGGACCTTGGGCCGGACAACATTCGCGTATTTTCAATTCACCCCGGAGCAATTGATACCCCGATGAGTCCAGCGGGTGACCGTGAACCGCGGGGACAGATCATCACGCGTTGGGGACAAGCGGAAGAAGTTGCCAAAATGATGCTCTTTTTGGTGACAGATGCCACGTTTTCCACAGGGAGCGAGTTTGTCATCGATGGTGGGTTTACCGCACGTTAAGAGTGTCGGTACCGGCTCTTGGTTGGTGATGTTCCTACTGTGAAGGCATGTCCTTAAGAATTCCTTTGCGCCCTGTTGTTTTTGCCGCCGCACTCGCAGTTTCACTTGCAGGTGTTGCCATGCCGAGTTTTGCCGCAACAGGGGATGACACTTCATTCGCTTTCGCTGCAGGCGCGACACCGTTTGGTTCTGTTCTTGGCCCGGACAACAACATCTGGGTAACCACGGGCGCGGCCAATTCAATTGCCAAGGTGGACGCGAAGGGAACGATCACCAATTATCCAATTCCGACGGCTGCCTCAAACCCTCGATTTATCACGGTGGGGTCAGATCGTAATTTGTGGTTCACCGAGTTGGCGGGTAACAAGATTGGTCGGATAACCACTGCTGGTGTGATCACGGAATTTGCGGTACCAACACCAGCT
>CANJCG010000043.1 GCA_947472655.1 Actinomycetota bacterium | reverse complement strand
ATTGCCATCACACTGCCCCCACGCCACACCCCACATTCGACAAAATCGCCGGCTAGGTCAGCATCGGTGACGTAACGAACAGCCCCAATCAAACTCCACAACCGTTCAGCGCTGGTCATGGTAAATGGGCGAAGCGAGGCAATGAGTTCTGCATCGGCTGGGGTTGCCTCAACTGGTAGCCGAGTACCGGCGCTATTCACTCGTGAGATCTGAAGCCCAAAGCGACGAGCAACTGAGTCAACCGCGCGCTCGTAACTTTTCATCGGGGAATCATCCCATCTCGTGCATAGACATCTGCACTATTGGCGCTGGTTGCACCTGTAAGCAGTCGCCATCACCGAGCTGCCCCTGTCGAAACAGGGACATAAGTGCGGCGTTGAGTTTGAAATCGATGGGAATGACAGGAGAAAACAGCATGTCGGCGAATTTGGCCACAATGAGAGTGAGTAGTTCTGTGTTGTACAAAATCGCACATACCGTGTTCGTGATCGGACGAGAGGAAGCCTGAATGCTTCGATCTGCCGAACCAGCCCACACAAGTGGAGTTGAACGAAGCAGATGGTCCACGCCGAGCTGGTGAGATTCAAAGGAGGCGGAAATATTGACGTAGCGTCGACCGAGTCCACCTTCGCCCACGAAATCGGTAGAACCTAGGAGGCCGACAAGGCCTGCAGCCAGATCATCAATATCAGTGCATCCGCCATCATCTTCAAGGATCAGCACCCACCGGGCACCGCTAGCTATCCCCTGTTGCCAAAGGTGTGTGTGTGAAAGCTCGATGTTGGCTAGGCGCTGGACAGCAGTGACGGAAGAGATCCCGAAGGTCTTTTTCCTGGATCGAAGACCCAACGCCCAGCGTCGGGCTCGGAATTCCCAGAATTTACGGGCCCGAATTAAGAATGGGGAAGGAGTTTCCTCATCGAGATAGCGCTGCCAGGTTTGCTCGAGGGCCAAACTGGCTCGAGCTGACGCCAAAGCCACCGCAGGGTTGATGTCCAGGAGTTCGGGGGTCCACTCATTGCGAGTATTGACCACGATCTCGCTAGACACGCCGGAGGCGCCCAGAGCTCGTTGGAGGGCGAAAGCGAGCCCGTTCTCGCCTTGGTTGAGGGCAAATCGGCTGCCTTCATGGCTCACAACACCGATGAATAGATCAGTCACGCTTTTCCCAGTCACTGACGTTTTCGGTATTTAATACTTTGGGTCTCAAATCAGGTAGGTCCATCTTGGCGCGCGTAATTCCTTCGAGTTGAGTCGGAAGCTTTCGACCAAGTAGTTCCATCGTTTTATCGGTATTCAGACTGAGGTCGCGCGTATGTGAATCTGTTCCGTCATGATGCAGGGCACGCGCAGCTTGTATTAGTTGAGAGTCCAAACCCCATTGACGAGCAACAGCAACACCAAAGTCATACTTTGAAATTGAATCACTCGAAGCTACATGCAGTAGCCCTGAATGTTGGAAGTCGCTCAATTCGAAAAGTGCTTGCAAGAGATCTTGGGCATAAATAGATGACACGAAATAATTCGAATAGCCGTCAACTCTTTTTCCTTGGGTGAGTGAATTAACGAAGAACTCAAGAATTGATCGCGTACCCGATGGGCTCCACCCAAAAAAGTTTGTTCGCACAACCAGCGCAGAAGGTAACGCCGCAAGGACTGCCTGCTCGCCGGCAAGTTTGGTCTGCCCATAAACAGAAAAGGGAGACGTCGCATCAGCCTCGCGGTAGTTGCCGGATTTTCCGTCAAAGACAGCATCGGTAGAAATATGGAGAAGCTGAGCACCAATTTCTCGCGCAGCGATTGCAACATTTTTTGCACCGATGGCATTGACTTCGTGTGCAAGTTCCGGGTTCTCTTCGCAATGCTGATGACTCGCTAGGGCAGCTGTATTGAGTACAACGTCTGGATTGAGTGACGAAAAAGTGGAGCGAACCGAACTCAGGTCTTGAATATCGAATTGAACATGTGTATCAAAAATAGGTGATCTATGAGGTGCGCGAGTCGCGCTGATTGTTTGCACTTTCCCTGAAAGAAAGACTCCGGCGTTCATGCCCAAGAAGCCATTAGCCCCAGTGACAAGCCAGGTTTTCGTTGAATTCACAGCCCTAATTCATTGAGCATTGTGCGTAACTGTTCAACATTCAGCCATAAATCATTGTTATCAGATGTGTAGGCAAAATCTTCAGGAACTGCGTCACCTACCGCTTCCTTGAATCCGCCCCACAACGCAAGAGTTGGCTCAACAACATAACGATCTGCTTGTCGGATGGTACGACGTGCATCTTCCATCGAAATCATTTCTTCGTGAAGTTTTTCTCCAGGTCGGATACCGATGTCAACCAGCTTTGCTCCAGGAGCAATTGCTTCAGCGAGATCAACAACTTTCATGCTTGGAATGCGCGGAACGTAGAGCTCGCCACCTGACATGTCACGAAATGAGTTGATAACAAAATCAACAGCTTGCGGCAGTGTGATCCAAAAGCGAGTCATTCGGGCGTCGGTGATAGGTATTGGTTCACCCGCAGCGGCAAGACGCCGAAAGAATGGAATGACCGAGCCCCGGCTACCCATGACATTGCCGTAGCGAACTACTGAAAATCGAGTACCGCCATCAACGGCATAGTGATTGCTCGAAATGAAAAGTTTGTCGGCAGTTAATTTCGTTGCACCATAAAGATTGACAGGCGAAGACGCTTTATCGGTGGAAAGTGCGACGACCTTTTTAACGCCTGCATCAATCGATGCTTGAATCACATTTTCGGATCCAAGAATATTTGTTTTGACGTATTCCATGGGGTTGTACTCGGCGGTATCAACTTGCTTGAGTGCCGCAGCGTGAACAACGTAGTCAACGCCCCGCAGCGCCATTTTGAGACGTTCAAGGTCTCGGATATCCCCTAGGAAAAAGCGAAGGCGGGGATCATCGCCCCAAATTTGGCGCATTTCATATTGTTTAAGTTCGTCTCGAGAGAAAATGACAACTCGAGTTGGGTTTTCGGTTTTAAGGACCTGCTCAAGGAATGCCTTACCGAACGACCCAGTGCCCCCGGTAATAAGGATCGAAGCGCCTTCGAATGTGTTCACGCTGCTCCTAGAGTCCAAATAGCGGCCCCTGGCGGAGCAAGGTGGAGTCTAGCCCTCAGTAGTGCGATCATCTGGTTATGCAGGCATTGGTCCTAGGCACCGCCCAATGGGGGGATCCCTATGGGGTGACGAATGCTCTGGGACGCCTCGATGACGAACAGATTCAGGGCATTGCTCGGGTTGCCCTTGAGCAGGGGATTAGAGAGATCGATACAGCAGCGGGATATGGCGACGCTGAGTCGCGTATTGCTCCTTGGGCTGCCAGTTTCGGGATTACTACAAAGGTCAAAGGCCAGGATGAACTGTCGGTTGGCGACCAGCTTTCGAGAAGCCTTGAGAGTTTGGGTCTAGAGGCTGTTCGGGTCTGCCTCATTCATGATTGGTCCGCGCTCAGTGACGAAGCTGCTCGCACAGCTGCGCGTGGTCTTACAGACCTGAAAGCACACGGAATCGTCGAGAAGATTGGGATTTCCGGATATGACTCTGCAGATCTTGCTCGAGCGATAGCAATGTTCAGTGAAGTTGACTGCGTTCAAGTGCCCGTGAACCTTCTTGACCGCCGGCTGGATGGAACCAAAGAAGTAGCGCACCTTCATGAGCAGGGCTGTGAAGTGCAGGCCCGCAGTGTGTTCCTACAAGGCTTGCTCGCTGCACCTTCGACCACACACATCGGGCAGCATCCGGATGTCGTCAGATTTCATGAAGGCTGCGCACAAGAGCAGGTTTCGCCTTTGCAGGTGGCTTTGCAATTCGTACGCGAGTTGACCTGGGTCGACCACGTTGTAGTTGGTGCCACGAGTGGCAAAGAGCTCAAAGAAGTTTGCCTCGCTTGGGGTGCCGTCGAGCAAGTTGATTTAAGAATGATTGAGCAGTCAAAAGACCTGAACTTGATCGATCCTCGCAATTGGGCAGCGTTTCCGAAAGGCGATGCAAAATGACCACCATCGCCATTGTTCAGGCTCGCATGACATCGACGAGATTTCCTGGAAAAGTGTTGGCAGACATCATGGGTAAGCCAATGGTTCTGCGGCAGCTTGAGCGTATTGCGCAGTCTGCGCTGATTGATCAAATTGTTCTTGCGACTTCATCGCATCCAACGGACGATGTCTTAGCAGAAGTAGTGACTCAACATGGGATCGACGTTGTTCGGGGTGATCTCAACGATGTGCTTAAGCGTTTCATTCAAGTCATCGATATTTACAATCCCGATGTGGTTGTGCGCTTGACAGCGGATTGTCCGCTGGCTTCGCCACAAGTCATCGACAAAGTTATTGAACATTTCCGAAGTTCACATGCCGATTATGTTTCTAACACGATGAGCCCGACCTATCCAGATGGGTTAGATGTTGAGGCTGTGAAGGCAGAAGTGCTGAGAAAGGTTGCTCAGCTTTCCACCGATGCAGTTGAACGTGAACATGTAACCCTAGGTGTATACAGGCGCCCAGAGTTATTCACGATTGAAAATGTCGAAAATGAAATTGACCTTTCCGATCTTCGCTGGACAGTTGACACGAAAGAGGATTTCGAGTTCATTCAGAAAATATATGAAGATTTGTACCCAAAGAATCCCAATTTTGATATGGATTCAGTGCTTGACTATCTCTTAAGAAACCCAGAGAGCAATAGAACTACTAGCGACGCGAAGCGAAATGCGGCGCTTGACGGAATCGACACAGGAGTAATGAATGCCTAGCCTCGCGGAACGCTATGCAAGATCCGTTGAGTACTCAGCACGTGCAGAACTCATGATTCCGCTTGGTTCGCAGACCTTTAGTAAATCGCGCACGCAATATCCGATTGGTGCTGCGCCACTGTTCGCTCAGCGGTCGAAAGGCAGTCGAACCTGGGATATCGACGGAAATGAATATGTCGATCTTGTGAGTTCGCTAGGGGCTGTTGCGCTTGGTTATGGCGATGAAGAAATTAACGAAGCAGTTATCCGCCAGTTGCGAGATGGAGTGACCTTAAGCTTGGCGCACCCAATCGAAGCTGAAGTCGCAGAGCAGTTAGTTGCACTTATTCCGTGTGCCGAGAAAGTGCGATTTGCTAAGAATGGATCAGATGTCACATCGGCAGCGATCAGACTTTCTCGAGCATTCACGGGTAAAGACAATGTCATTGTGTGTGGTTATCACGGTTGGCAGGATTGGTACATCGGCAGCACGACGATGAATCTTGGTGTGCCAAACGCAACCAGATCGCTGACGCATTCGATTGAATACAACAACATTGAGTCATTGACAAATGTGATTGAGCAGCTTCAAGGAAATGTCGCCGCGATCATCATGGAACCGATGACATCAACGTGGCCAGATGAAACTTATTTGCCTGAAGTCAGGCGAATAGCAACGGAAAATGGAATCGTTCTCGTTTTCGATGAGATACTCACCGGTTTTAGATTTGCGCCAGGTGGTGCTCAAGAGTATTTCGGCGTCACTCCAGACTTGGCAGCTTTTGGTAAAGCACTTGCAAACGGTTTTCCACTCTCGGCGATCGTTGGGCGCGCTGACATTCTTGATCTGATGCCGAAAATTTTCTTCTCCGGCACATTTGGCGGTGAAACCCTGTCACTGACGGCTGCCAGAGTGGTATTGGGACGAATGAAATCTGGCGAACCAACAGCAAAACTCGCGGCGCTTGGAAAGAATCTTCTGAGCAAGATCGAACTGAATCGCCCTGAAGAATCGCGTAAATTCATGAACTTTTCGGGCCATGATTCATGGATCTTCCAGAAATGGAACATCGAAGACCCCGAGCGACTAGCTCAGGCCAAGACACTGCTGCTTCAGGAGATGTTAAGAAGAGGGGTGTTGCTGCTCAATACCCATGATGTTACGACGGCTTTCACCGAGCAGGACCTTGAAATTGTTTCAAGTGCCTATTCGCAATCCCTGGCTCTGGTAGTTGAGGGGCTCGAGAAAGATGATGTCCTTTCCAGGCTTGAATGCGAACCGATTCGGCCGCTGTTCCGAGTGCGCTCATAGGCTGAAAGCTGCTCTCACGAGGTAGGTTATGGCCCGTGAGTCTTCCCGAAAGTTCCTTGCCCGCTGAGCCCGACAATTCCCATGGCGGCCGAGCGGTGGATGACTTCGAGAATCGTCGGGTAGCAGAATCGATCCGTAAGGCGATTTCACTCCTACAACCAGGAAAACGCCGACTCCTTTTCCTAGCCGCAGGTATTCAAATTTCTTTAGGTCTGTTGGATTTAGTGGGCATTGTTCTCGTAGGGCTTGTTGCGGCCGTCGCAGTATCCGGTGTTGGGGTCACTCAGATTCCTTCCCAAGCACAATCCGTGCTTAATGCAATTGGGCTTGAAGGCATGACAGTTTCGCAACTGACGATCGTGCTTGCATTATCGGCAGTCGTCATTCTGGTGACAAAAACAGGGATCTCTGCAATTTTGGCCCGCAAAATCATGGTGTATTTGGCAAATAGGCAGGCTGAGCTCTCCGTGAATTTGGCTCGGCGCTTTCTGAGCACTCCATTGGTGGTAATTCAAAAGTGGACCACCTCAGAAGCCATTTACGCGCTAGGTGGCGGGGTTTCTGCTGCCACAGTCGCACTTCTTGGGGCTGCTATCACCATTGCATCAGAAGTCTTTCTTTTTACGATTGTGGGCGTCTCGCTACTTGCCTTTGATCCAATTTTGACGATCACAGCAGTTGCGTTATTTGGCGCGATTGTTTTCTTTTTGCATAACGTTCTTGGTCGATGGTCTGAACGCAATGCGAAAACAATGACAGATGCGAACATCGCAACCATGACTGTAGTGTCTGAGGCGCTTGCAACGTACCGAGAAGCCACGGTATTGAATCGACGCGATCTCTACATCACGCGGTTCGAGCAACTAGCCCAGCGCAGCGCACGAACAGCAGCGATCAGCGGTTACATCATGGAGATCCCTAAATATGTATTAGAAGCAGCTTTGTACTTAGGTGTGCTCGTTCTCGCTGTGGTGCAGTTTCTTACTAAGGATTGGGCCGATGCTGCCGCAACAACGGCGCTCTTTTTGGCCGCTGGTTCGCGAGTTATTCCTGCACTTTTGCGACTTCAGGGCGCGGGTATCACAATTCGTAATGCATCTGTGCAGGCTCAACCCACTTTTTATTTGTCTGATTATTTAGATGCATTGGGCGATGTGAATCAAGCAGCTGAGCAACCCAGAGTCACGGCACTGCAGATTCAAGAGCGAATAGTGGCGGGATATGAAGACTTTGATGCCAGCATCAAAATGTCACATGTCTCCGTCACTTATCCAGGTGCGCAGACACCGGCGTTGGATGATGTGTCATTTGAATGTAAAGCCGGCGATTCGATCGCCCTTGTAGGTATGACTGGGGCAGGCAAGTCCACGCTGGCAGACGTGATTCTGAGTGTTCTTTCACCAGATTCCGGTGATGTACTCATCGGAGGTGTCGCGCCATACGAGGCTATCCGTCGTTGGGCTGGCGGGATCTCATATGTTCCCCAAACGGTCGCTCTCACTATCGGAAGTATTCGCGACAACGTTGCGTTTGGCCTTCCCCGCGAAGCAATTGATGATGAATTGGTGTGGGAAGCCCTTCACCGCGCGCATCTGGCAGACTTCTTAACGCAGAGTCGTGAAGGTCTAGATACTGCTGTGGGTGAACGAGGTTTTCGCCTCAGCGGTGGGCAACGCCAGCGCCTTGGAATTGCGCGTGCGCTTTATACGCGACCAAAATTGTTAGTGCTTGATGAAGCAACCAGTGCTCTAGATTCCGAAACTGAGCAGGCAATTATTGCGACTCTGGATGCACTTGAATCCGAAGTAACAACCGTCACAGTGGCGCACAGGTTAGCTACCGTACGAAGAGCTGATCTGCTCGTGTATTTGCAGGATGGAAAAGCAGTAGCGCAGGGAACTTTTGATGAGGTGCGAAACCAGGCGCCAGGCTTCGACCGTCAAGCTGCTTTGCTTGGCCTGTAGGACAAAAAGTGACTGCGATCCCGTTTAGCCCGAAAGATATTTCTGCAGTCGTCTGCACGATGAATTCGATCAGTGGGATTGAGCGCTGTCTTCAGTCGTTGCGGAAGGCGGGTATAGGCGAAATAATTGTTGTCGATGCCAATTCAAATGATGGCACTCGCGAAATTGCCGAGAAGTTTGCCGACCAAGTTCTGACCGATCCCGGAACGGGTTTGGGCCGAGCCAGAAATGTTGGGATTGCAGCTAGCTCAAAGGCTTTGATTCTCAATATGGGATCCGACAATGTCATGCCCACCGGTGAACTAGAAAACATGATTGATGCCCTAATCAAAGGTGACTATCAAGGTGTCAGCGCCCAAACCAGGATTGAAGGCCAGGATTATGCTTCGCAAGGGCTTAATGCTTGGCGCTCAGGCAGGTTCCGCCCAGGTCGTGTTGCGGTCATCGGGACCCCGACACTTTTTCGGGGTGAATTGCTCAGGGCCCATCCTTACAATCCTGAGCGCAGATTCAGCGATGACTCTGAGCTGTGCGAAAGATGGACCAATATGTTTGGTGCACGTTTCGCGATTTCTGATGCTTATGTTCTTGAAATCGGAAAAACATCCTGGGCTGAAGTAGCGGTCAGATGCCGCATGTATGGAGTGTCCGATGAAGAAGTTTTTACGTATGGAGTGCAGCAAGGTTGGTCAACGTCTCGGCGCTTGAAGTCAATTGCTCATCCGGCAAAAGTTGATTTATTTGAGCCGCTGATTCGGCTGGATTTAAGAGACGCAGTGAAGGCTGCTCCATTCTTGGCTGCGTTTACTACGATGAGATATGCGGCATGGGGATCAACCGCTGTCAGGAAGAAACTGGGTCGGCATAAGAGTGATGACAATGGTTGATGTGTGGCGGCAGATCCCGGTCGCGAAACTTGTTGCGACTTCAATCAGTCATTGGTCCAGCACAGGGTATGTGCACTTCACATGATTGCAAAGTCAGCATAAAAATTGAATTGATCTCGACTAGAATGATTGATAGAAAAGTAAGCTTTCACAAAATCTAGTTCTGCCGGTGAACGCGCACTGGGCGTTAGGGGAGATTTTAGTTGGTGCCAAACGAATTGTTCGCAGTTGGATCGCAACCAAACATAGCAATTGTTATGCCCGGATATAACGCCGAACTCACACTTGAGGCAACTTTAAGAGAATTACCTGAAAATTTTGCCAAGCATGTAATTCTGGTTGATGATTGCAGCTCGGATAATACGATTGCCAAGGCTCGTGAACTTGGCATTACTGTGATTGAACATGCAAAAAACCGTGGCTACGGTGGAAACCAAAAGACTTGTTATGCGACTGCGTTAGAAACGGATGCTGACATCGTGATTATGTTGCATCCAGATAATCAATACGATGCTCGAGTGGCGCCGGTCATGGCGAGTCTTATTCATTTAGGAATTTGCGATGTTGTGCTTGGAAATCGCATCCGTACCAGAGCTGAAGCTCTCGATGGTGGAATGCCCCTCTGGAAGTACATCATCAACAGATTGAGTACCTTTACCGAAAATCTTGTGCTGGGGCAAAGCCTTGGAGATTTCCATTCTGGCTTTCGGGCTTATTCCAGGGAAGTTTTAGAACGAATTCCATTTGAAGAAAACAGCGAAGATTTCGCTTTTGATCAAGAATTCTTGATTCAAGCCATCTCATTTGGATTCAAGATCGGCGATGTCCCTGTGCCCGTTCGCTACTTCGACGAGGCATCCTCGATTTCGTTTAAGCGCAGTGTCCGCTATGGAATGGGCGGAGCCTCGGCTTTTACTGCCATGAAACTTCACAAGTTAAAGATCAGAAAAGATAAACGTTTTACGTGAACGTATTCGTCTGACGAGGTAGACAAGTGTTGGCATCGCGACGCAAAGCGCTAAAGGAACAATTGGCTTAGTGTGACGAACTTCAGTTGCGAATGGAATATGTACCAGCACAAAGAGCACAACAAGAATGGCGATGGGTCCCACTGGAGGGATGGCTGGAGGGCGTATCCAAAGTCTGCCCATTAAGTAAGCCATGAATAGAGCCGCCCCTATTACGGACAGCAGGATCATAAATAAGTGAAATACAACATTCGCACCTTTCACTGATGACCAGTCTGGATAGAAATACGTTGGTTCAATCAGGCGAACCATCCGAATGAGTAAAAGTGAGTAGGCGCGTTCAGGCTGATTAAAGATGAAATCTAAGCCAGCTGAATAGTAGGAAGTAAACCCGCTAGGAAGCGGCGGTGGACTAATGACATATTCACCAGTTTTCGTGGTCGGGTTATTGCCCATCCAAAAAACTATGTCTGAGGAAGAGTTAAAGGGATTCCATCGCCCCAAAACAAAGTGGTTTCTGATAGCCCACACGAGGGGCAGGCTAAAAGAGAACGCCATAAATAGTAGGGCCTGCGTTTTGCTCCATTTCCAGGCTAGATAGAGAAGTACTGGCATCACGATGATGGTCTTGCCCTGAGACATCATGCAAAGCGACATAGAAATACCCGCGATAGAAGGCAGTGTCCGTTGAAATTTAGTTCGATTTGCAGGCGGGATTCCCCCGAACCCCCATAACGCGGCTACTGAAGCCAGCATAAAAAAGGAGATCAGAATTTCGTATCCGTTGTCGCGGGCTAACCAAAATACCGAAGGACTTAAGGCGATAGAAACAAAGGTGACAAGTCGCACCGTCTTGCCCATGTGGCGGGTTATGAACCAACCCAAGGGTGCCATGGCGAGAGCAAGAAGAATCTGTATGTACTGAGCTAGGAGGAGACTTCCCCCAGTGACATGAGCGACGAGGGCCAAGAAAGTTCCATAGCCCATAGGGAATTGGTATCCCCAAAACGCGTCCGGATTCCACCAGTAGCCCCAGTCCTGACCAAGCTGAGCGAATTTGAAATTACTAATTGCATCAGGCCCATTAAAAGCTGGATCCAGAACCAATAAGTGAATAGCGGCGGCGACCACGATGACGACTGAGCAAATCCAGATTTCGGTATTTTTAGAGGGAGAATTTTGAGTGCTCGGTTTATCCACTCTCAGAGTTGCCATGAGTTCCCCTAAACCTGCTCAGACTGAATGAGTCATCATTGGATGGCCTGTGTTTCCTCTGGAATCTTAGCTATGCAAACGCAGCTTGATGAGACTCATTCGAATTTTATTTAGATCGATATATTTACTTCTCAAAACAAGTAACTCCCGAAGGAACCGGACCCCAGATACAATTGTGCGATGGAAAGTCAGACCCCTGTAAGTAATTTGTCGCGGATAAGCCGAAAAGACTTCTCGGGTTTCTATCTCTTGGTAGCTCTTGCCGGAGTTGTCCTAGCGTCACTGGCGAATTTCCTGAGACCGATGAGTCCGGTTTTTAAGGGTCAGGGCATTGAAATTCTGATCCCTTTTTTATTTCTTGCCCTAGCCCTGATTATTTGGATTCGATACGTTCCTAATTTTGATTGGGATCGAAAACCGAAAATTTTCTTGTTACTAGTCATCGGCTATTGGGTATGTTCATTTTCGTTGGATTCGATACAGGGTGACGCCGTGAATTACACAACGTTTATCCTCCCCATTGTTATCGGGATGGTTTATCTCAAGCCGCTTGACACTCGGACAATGTTTGCAACAGTTGATGGTTTTGCGCTACTCATAATCATCATCTCGATAGTCGGGCAGATAGCAGTCGGTTTAGACCTGGTAACTGCAAGAACAGAGTTCCCCCATCGTTTGTTTCTTCTCACAGAGTTCGGATTTGACTGGCGATGGGAAGGGGTGTTTGGGAATGTTAACTACTCTGGGCCGATAGGCGCTTTTCTGCTCGTTTATGGACTGGGTAGAGGGAAATGGCTCGGATGGTTATTTGCTGTTTCTGGTTTGGTATTCCTTCTTGCCAGTGAATCCAGGGGAGCCCTAGCGGCTGCATTCATTGGATGCGTAATTGTCTTGATGTCGAAGAGTTCATGGGGAAATTTTCGCATTAGTGTGCCGGTGCGCCTATCGATGGGAAGTCTTCTGATCCTGATTCCCTTACTCGGCTCCGTGATATCAGATCCCACCGGGAATGGTCGCGTAACCGTGTGGCGAGAATTCATCTCAGTCTGGCCACAAGCCCCACTATTTGGAGTCAGTGAAAAACAAATTTCCGTATACTTGCAACAAGGCGACTTATCGTTCTTTTCAACGCACGGTCACAATATTTTTGTTCAGTCACTTGTAACT
>CANJCG010000042.1 GCA_947472655.1 Actinomycetota bacterium | reverse complement strand
AGAACCATCACGAGAAAAGTGGCGGCCCCCCGTCGCATATGACGCGCAAACGAGCGCACTGCAGGTTCCATGGCTATCGAGGCAAACCAAGCCATGAGCAGACTGAAGATGACAGAGCCACCATCTTCTAGGATGAACTGCGCGAAAAGAGCAACGGCTACTACGCCAAGGACTACAAAGCCGATCTGCCAGACATTGCGAGGATCAAGCTTGATCGTGGTCTCGCGGCGTGAAGGTTGCTCATCAGTCATGTCCGAAAGCCTAATTGCTCCCGTGATCTGAAGGCGAGGGGATAGTGCAAGGTGCCAATAGAGTGCCCCTATGAAGCAGGTGAATCGCTGGGTGGTGCTGATCGTCCTTTCAGCAGCACTTGCAATCATCTCCCTGGATAACACGATCGTGAATGTGGCCTTACCGCGCTTGCAGGAAGACCTGAGCGCCACAACCTCGCAGTTGCAGTGGGTTATTGATGCCTATTCGGTGATATTCGCCGGATCCTTATTACTGGCTGGCTCTCTGGGTGACCGCTTTGGTCGGCGCCGCATCCTGCTTATTGGATTGGCAATTTTTACCCTTGGCTCTCTTTTGGCGGTCACGGCAGAGAACGCAATTTCCCTAACGGCATGCCGCGCGATCATGGGCTTCGGTGGTGCCTTTATCATGCCGTCGACCTTGAGTATTTTGGTCCAAGTATTTCGCGACCCCAAAGAACGCGCGCAAGCAATCGGAACGTGGGCCGCTGTTGCAGGCCTTGGCGTTGCTATCGGCCCGATCGTCGGGGGGCTGCTTCTCGAGCACTTTAGTTGGCACTCGATCTTTTGGGTGAACCCACCGATTGCAGCAGCCGTATTTGTTTCGGTGCTTTTGTTAGTACCTGATTCCCTAGATACGAGTAAGCCGCGACTAGATCTTTTAGGCGCACTTCTCTCTGGTTTAGGTTTGATTGCTCTGGTCGTGACGATCATTGAAATCCCTGAAGCTGGACTTAGTGTCTTCACCGTCATGAGCGCACTCATCACAGTGCTAGCGCTGAGCAGTTTCATATGGTGGGAAAACAGGGTTGCTCGGGCGTTACTTCCGATGCAGTATTTCAAGCAGCGAGTGTTCAGTTCTTCGATTGTGATTGTTGCCATGGTGTATTTCGCACTTATGGGTGCGATGTTCTTTCTTCCTCAATTTTTGCAACTCGTGCAAGGCATGACGCCGCTTCAGTCAGGTATTGCTGTTCTTCCTGGGGCTGGCGGGCTCCTCGTTGCTTCGCTCGTTAGCCCAAGATTAGCTCATCATTTTGGAACCAAGCGTCTTGTCGTTATTGGTATGAGCGTGGTAACTCTGGGGATGGTTTTGTTTAGTTTCATAACGATCGTCACCCCCTACGCCTATGTTGGGATCGTCTTCAGTGCCATCGGTGCCGGTCTTGGATTGACTTTGCCGCAGGCCACTAATGGAGTTCTTGCCTCAGTTCCTAGCGAGCGCTCCGGAATGGGCTCAGCCGTGAACGATGCAATGGGTGAGATTGGTGGTTCGTTTGGGGTGGCAATTCTTGGTGCCACGATGTCGATTTGTTATCGGCAGAATATTGAGAATGCAATTACACAAGCGGGTGACAACATAAAATTGGTTCCGAACGCTGCAATTGAGGCAGCACGCGAGTCCCTTGCGGCAGCGTCGATTGCCGGCGCACAGATCCCAGACTCAGTAGCAACGATTTACCGCGATGTGGTGGGTAGAGCCTTCGTATCCGGTATGACTTGGGCCCTGCTGATCGGCGCAGGGATTTCATTCGTTGGCGTGTTGATTGCGTGGAAATTTCTTCCCCACCATGTCGAGCGTGTAGAAGAGTAAGGCTACATATCATTCATGGTGGCTGAAGTTTTCTTTACATGGACGTACTCGGTGTAGGCATCAACTACTTCTTCAGGATTACCGCGCATCATAAGTTTTCCATGATCTAGCCAAATACATTCGGTACTCATATTGATAATGGTGCGAAGTGCATGGGAAATGAGCAACATAGTGCTTGAGTTATTCACCAGCTCTTGCATGCGTTGCGTTGCCTTTTCCTTGAACACTGCATCGCCGGTGGAGAGAGCTTCGTCGATAAGCAAGATGTCGGGGTCAAGGTGTACTGCAACGCTGAAGGCGAGACGAGCGCCCATTCCCGATGAATAGGTACTCATTGGTGCGTCTATGAAATCCCCAATATCAGCAAATTCAGCAATCTGGTCATAACGATCTTCAAGTTCATCTTTGGTGAGTCCAGCAGCAAGGCCGCCAAGAATCACATTTTCGCGTCCGGTGAGTGAGCGATTGAATCCGACACCCAGGGAAAGCAATGTGCTTGTGCGCCCAACGACTTCGATGCGCCCTTGTGTTGGAGGGACGATGCCGGCAATGGCTCGCATCAGAGTGCTCTTGCCTGCTCCGTTGTGGCCGACAATGCCAAGCACGGAACCTCGAGAAACATCAAAGGATACATTTTTCAATGCTTCAACAGTTTTTACTGAACGCTTCCCGCGCCCAAGCCGAACGACTGCTTGCTTCAACGTCGGGCGCTTTTCAAAAGTTGTTCGGTATGTGACATCAAGTTCTTGAACAGAGATCGCAATTTCATCGGAGATTTCGCGCTCGGCAATGTGTGGGATTGTCGCTCCAGTTTCTTCATCGAACACGGTCGTCTCCTTTCCGCTACTCATCAAATCCGCACCGCGAACTCGCGTTCGCGGGAAATAAAGAAAAAGACACCAATGATGAGCGTGCCGAACGCCCATGCTGTGGAACCTAACCACCAGGTGAGCGGTGGAGTCTTTCCTTCTACCAGAGTTTCGCTGAAGATTCCGAGCAGCGGGTACAAGGGATTCAAGATTTCACACTTGAGCATCCAGGGTTTCATTTGGTCTGCGTAATACAGCACCGGTGTCAAATACAACCAGATGCGCGTAGCATAAGGAAGTAGTTGTTTTGTATCGCGGAAGTAAATCTGAACTGATGCCATGAGCGCTGATAAGCCAGCAGCAAAAATAAATATCAGAAGCAGTGCTGGAATTGCGAGGAACATAACTGGGCTGAAGTGGATGGTGTTGAGATCCGTGCATATGCCAGTAGAAGGGTGACATTCCTGAGGGTGTGAACCAAAGTAATCAAAGTAAATAAAGAAGGCGAAGAGAATCACTAATGAAGGAATGAATCTTAGGAATGCTGTTCGTAATGCAGAAAATGGCAGGAGTAACAGAGGAAAAGCGGTGTTCAGGACGAGATTTCCACCTTTGGTTACAGAAGTTGCACCATTAGACATCACAGCTTGAATGAAGTTGAACGCGAAGAGTCCGGCAAGCAGGTGCATGAAGAAATTTGGGCCAGCACTACCGCCTCGGATGACAGAGACCAGTAAGAAATACACACCTGCGTTGAGTGCGGGGCTGATGATGAGCCAGAACTGACCGAAGAACGTGTTGGTATGTGCGGCACGCATTTCAGCGCGGGAAAGTTCAGCGGCGAAGTGGCGGCGACCCCAGAGATTTGCCAAGTATTTCTTTAGCCGTGGCAGACCAGCGCGATGAGGCAAAAAGACCTGGACTGGCCGGTCTTGGGTTTCGGCTGGCTTTTTCATCAGTAGCGCAGTCTACGACTCAAGGGGAATCTGAACTCCGTGAGCGGCAAGACGCTCCACCATTTCACCATACTGACGATCAATTTCCTTGGTTGTCTCAGCATCAAACTGGGTTCGCCAACGACCGACATTTGCATTTTCAGCATTGACTGTTTCATCGAACCAAGCCCTCATGCCTGGATCGACGGGTACGTCAATGAAGTCACAAATGCGTTGCAAGGTGTTGTCCCGGTCGCGGTCAACTAAATCAAGCATGTCAACAACGATGCAGCGCCCAGGGCGGCTAGCCAACGTTGACTGATGAATGAGGAGTGAGCGTTTTTCCCACTGCCGTAACGATGCGAAGATCTCATTTGGACCGAAAGTCTGAGCGACAAATGAAGCAGCGACATCTCTGCCATCGCGAATCATGGCGATTACTTGGGAGTCTGGATAAATCGGTTCGATTTGATCAGCAATTCGTGCATTCGCTGGGGTGGTGTCAACCCAACGGCGCCCTTGCCCAGCCGCGGCCACTTTACGCATGATGGCGTACGTGAAGGCCTGTGAGGCAGCTACGGGGTTTTTCCCAAATTCTTCGAGGTAAGCGCTTCCTAAAGCATCAACCTCTTCAATCGTGATTGAAGTGTGCAGGCCAATTTTGGCTGCCCGCCAAAACCAGAGAGTTTTGGTGCGTTCGAGGCAAAATTTTGCTTCTGATTTGGATTTGCGGCGACTCAGCCAGGAGCCTTGAGTCAGTGTGAGGGATTCAGCCACCCCATGATCATTGGCAAGAAAGCGGATTTCAGGGGGATCTGTGAGGAAAAGGTCGGGGTGCTGCCCTAGTAACTGTCCGGTAATCGTGGAACCGCTTCGGCCTGTACCGCCCACGAGGACTGGATTTAAGCAATCTACGGCGCCTGAATTCACTCATTGACCCTACTACAGCGACTATTTCAACCCCGAGACTTTGATGGGTGGGAGAGTCGCCCCCCGAAGCCCTATTCTCAACCACCATGGCGTTCTTCTCCATCATCGTTCCGATTTACAACGTGCAGGCATATCTGCGCGCTGCCTTGGAGTCTGTCCTGATGCAGGACTTTGCAGACTTTGAGATTGTGGTGGTGGACGACTGCTCTCCGGATCACAGCGCTGATATTGCCAAAGAGCTCGCCAAAAGTGACCTTCGCATCAAGCCGATTCATCTCGAGAAAAATGTCGGACTTGGAATGGCAAGAAATACGGGCATTGCCGCCGCCACAGGTGAGTACATCATTTTCCTTGATGGTGATGACACTCTCGCCCCTGGATCACTTAAGGCGATCTTCGAAAAACTTCAACGCAACGATTTACCTGACGTCTTGATTTATAACTACTCTCGAGTGTGGTGGGACGGACGGGAAGCTGTCAGTTGGGGCGCTGAACTTTTGGCCAATCTTTCAGTTGGAACCTTCACACCACAAGAGCACCGAAAGCTGTTCAACCTGCTTCCGATCGCCTGTAATAAGGCCTACCGACGAGATTTCCTACTCAACCTTGGTGTTCAATTTCCTGCAGGTTTGTACGAAGACATTTCATTCACCTACACCGTATTGCTCAATGCCAAGCATGCTGTTTCATTGAATCGTGTAGTGCTGCTCTATCGCCAGCGTCGTTCGGGTGGAAATATTCTTGGGACTCCAAGCCCGCGTCACTTCGACATTTTCGAGCAGTATGACCGAGTTTTTGCAGAAGCATCCCGCGTCCAGGTTAGCGATGCAATGCGTAAGCACCTGTACGACATCATGATCAATCACTACGTAACAATCATTCGTCATCGTGGGCGCATCGCTAAATCTGAACGCAAGCGATTTTTTGAGTCAGCATCAGTGTCAGCGAATAAGCATTACCCTGAAAAGTCCTCTGAACAATCAAAGAATTTACCAAGTAATGTCCGCGGAAACCTTTTCCGCAAGAATTCATTCGCTTCATTCATGACGTATAGCTGGATAGATGAGAGACGCACGCCGACTAAGAGGTTTATTGGCAAGATCTATTGGCCAGTGCGACGCGCAGCACGCAAGGTCCGGGCAGTTGGCCGGCTTTGGTACGGGTTCTTCAGAATGTTTCCTATTCAAAAGAACGTCGTGGTGTTCTCGGAATACTGGGGTTCGGGATACGGATGTAATCCGCGAGCTATTTATGAAGCGCTACCAGAATTTGCGCCGAATCTGACTGCAGTCTGGGTCATGGAAAAAGACAAGGTCGGGAAATTGCCAGTGGGAGTCAAACATGTCTCCCCCAACTCACTGCGGCAATGGATCGTTTTTGCACGCGCCAAATACTTCGTGAACAATGTGAACTTTCCTGGTGCGTTCAAGAAGCGCAACGGACAGATTGTGATTCAGACAATGCATGGAACACCACTGAAATATTGCGGGCTCGATGTGATGAATAATGCGGTCGCGAGTTCAGCAATTGATCCCAAGCGAAAGGCACCGAGAAAAGGTGACCAAGTTGTAACCCTTGACCCGTCACGCAGTCGCCAAGAGTTTGCTGACTTGCTTCGGCGAAGCGATAACTGGGATTACGCATTGAGCTCCAACGCCTATTCCACTGAAATGTGGGGCCATGCCTATCCGTGTCAGTACTCCTGGCTCGAGGTGGGTTACCCACGCAATGACGTGCTTGTAAATGCAACAAAGCAAGACATCGCGCAAGTCCGTTCCCTCATAGGCATCAAAGAGAATCAAAAAGCAGTCTTGTATGCACCCACGTATCGAGATGTTGAAGGCGACAGTTCGTTACGAATTAATTTTGAGGAGCTCATCGAGAAGTTGGAAGATTCATACGTGTTCATCTTGCGAGCCCACCACACCACGACATTAGGGCCGAAGGTTGCAAAACTCGTTGAGTCTGGACGAGTTATCGACGGTTCGGCGTTCCCATCCATCGTCGATTGTTATCTGGCCGCCGACATCCTGATAACTGATTATTCGTCAGTGATGTTTGATTATGCGGTTCTTAATCGTCCGATTGTTATTTTTGCTGATGATTGGGAGGCATACCAAGAGACCCGTGGCACATACTTTGACCTTCTGGAACAGCCACCAGGTGCGGTCGCGATCAATCAGTCAGAGCTCAATGCAATATTCATGCATGATTCGTTTGAGTCACCTGAAAGTCGAGTTAAGCTCCAAGCTTTTCGTGAAAAGTTCTGCGCGTTTGATAAAGGTACTGCGGCTCAGCAAGTTATTGAGCGGGTGATGAAGGAGTAGGAGCCACGAGTGCCGAGGATGATGCCGCTGGTGTGGCGTTGTCCGTAGGCGCAACGGTTGCCTGCGGCAGCGGTGAAATCCAGGTGCCGTTCGGCATTGCGTCTGCAACCCGGCAGCTTGGCCCTGAACAACCCTTAAGGGCTTCCAACTGTGCATGCAGTTGGGCGACAATCGCTGGATTGGTCGAGGCCTGCACGTTATTCATCTCGTACGGGTCAGTCTTGAGGTTATAAAGCTCGACATCCTTGTTGAGGTATTCAATGTAGAGCCAATTTTCACTGCGTAAGGCATGGAATTCAGGAGCTTCAAGCGGTGAGTAATCAGGGTCGCCTGGCAGGGTACGGCTCAGGCTTTCGGTCAAGGTAGCTGTTCGCCACGGAGCGTCTGGTTGCCGAAGTAACAGCGGCATGAGATCCCTACCATCAACAAAATTAGGCGTCTTTGCCCCAAGTATTTTGCTGATGGTTGGTCCAAGGTCAACCATCGAAGCGATTTTTGAAATTACCGCGCCCTTTGCGATACCCGGGCCAATAAATATTGCTGGCACTATCGCGTCTTCACTGAATGCGGTTTGTTTTCCGGTGGCTAAGCGGTGCTGGCCAGCGTGATAGCCGTTGTCAGAAGTGACAATGACAAGTGTGTCCTTAGAGTGACCGGTGGCCTTGAGTCGAGCCTGCAAGGCCTCGTAGGTGTCAGCAATGGATTCAGTAGAGCGCAGGCGTTTGCGCCACAACCGGTCTATATTCTCAATCCTGTGTGGTGCGAGGACGGGACGAGCGGCAAGCCAGCCAATCTCATTTGTTCCCACCACGTTAAATGATGGGGTGCGAGGCACTGTTTCGGTGTTATGGGTTCCGGCATATTTTGGATCGAATGGTGCAGGTGTGTGTGGGTTGTAAGAAGAGAATTCCAAAAAGAACGGTGTTTTCACTGTGCTGATGTAGTCCGTTGCCGACTTCAGCAAGACAGTGTTCATGAAGTCCTTCGGCGTATTGCCATAGTTTTTTAGCGTTCCATTTTCATTCAGAGTGTAATTAAAACCCTGGTAAGCCTGGTTCTTCGAAGTTGAAGTTACAAAGTAGTTATAGCCGGGAGGAATGTAATTCTCCGTTGGCGTCGCATTAGGAAACCCATTGAGGTACTTGCCGATGAGCGAAGTGTTGATTCCAGATTTTTGTAACCACGTCGGCAGACAATCATTTTGCAAGCCCTGAGACTGAAACTTTTCCCAGCCTCCACCAGTTTTTTTAACATTAGAAAGAACACGGTGATTATGCACAAACTGGGAGCGCATAAATGAGGCGCGCGATGGGCAACAAAGTGAATCAGTGACCACAAAATTCGACAGAGTGGTTCCTTGTTGCTTCAGGGCGGCTAGGCGAGGAACCTGATTAAAGGCTGCCCAGTCAAGATCGTCCGCCAAAATCATGACGACGTTTTTAATGTCCTGAACTTTGCCAGTAGCTGGCTGAACGTCTGGAGCGCTTGGCGTACCTGTTGAACCATCGAGGGTGGCCGCGGACTGAGTGTCCGTTTCGCCAGCGCGGGCAGCCTTTGATGTTCCTAGGAAAACCATGCCAAAAACAGCGATTATCACGCTGATCGTGACGATTGCAGCGGTTGTGACCTCAACGCGTTTGCGTCCATGCACTTCGGTCAAGACATCGCTCCTGGGGAAGAGAATCGCAGACTGCCGATGGGCAGGGAATCAGAATACGGGAGAAGTTGGGCTGGATTGACTAGCTGAGTGTGGCGTTTCCCTCATCAGCGCTTTCTCAGGGACCTATATAGAGGCGTGAACTGGGACCTTAGACTGCTGGCCGTAACGAGTCGCGCGGTTGCTGGAGGAAGTATGACGCAAGGCAGCCTGACCACTCCGGCGCCGATCTCCGAAGAAAATCGACGAAACGATATTCAGGGACTTCGAGCGATCGCAGTTGGCACCGTTGTGGCCTTCCATGCTGGATTGCCGGTACCAGGCGGCTTCCTAGGTGTGGATGTTTTCTTTGTGATCTCAGGCTTTGTTATTACCGCCATGCTCGGACGCGAATGGGCAAAATCTCAGACCATTCGTTTCTCGACTTTCTATGCCCGAAGGTTTCGTCGCCTTACTCCCGCTCTCGCACTGCTTGTAACGGGTGTTGTGGTGCTGTCAGCGCTCATTGCATCTCCGCTGGGAGATCAACAAAACACGGCGAAGACTGGAATTGGTGCGCTATTGCTGAGCGCCAATATTGTCATTGCGAAAATTACAGGCGGCTACTTTGATGCACCTGCTGCAGTAAATCCGTTACTCAATACTTGGTCGCTATCCGTTGAAGAGCAGTTCTATTTGATTTTCCCGCTCGTACTCTTTCTTGGCTGGAAGCTTGCAAAGAATAAGAAAACCAAATATGCGCCCTTCTTCCTCGTAGGGCTCGTAGGCCTGATTTCATTTGCGATCGCAATGGTGGAAGCCACCGGTCGCGTTATACCGCTACTACCAAGTTGGCTTAGCGGGTTTTATGGACCGACAAGTAGGGCTTGGGAATTTGCGGCTGGCGCAATCTTGGCGCTCTTTGCTCACAAGATAGAGCCGCTCATCAAAAGAAACATCGGTTTAGGGCTTGGCATCCTTGGCCTCATCGGGCTTGTCATCTCTCTTTATCTTGTAAATGACGCGTCGATCTGGCCTGGGCCACTCACAATTTTGCCCGTTGTCAGCACCATGTTTTTGCTTGTAGCTGGATACTCTGAATCGAACGCAGTAAGTAAATTTCTCGGACGATCACCATTCGTACATGTCGGAAACATTTCTTATTCCTTGTATTTATGGCACTGGCCATTCATTGTTTTCGCTTTGATTCTTTGGCCCACAACCCCAGGCGTAGCAGTACTCGCGGCAGTAGCATCCTTGCTGCCTTCGCTGGTCTCTTATCGTTGGCTAGAACAGCCAATTCGCAATTTGCGTAATGTAAGTAAAAAGAAGATGACGTTAATTGTAGCCGTCACGATGGTTCCACCAATTGTTCTTGCACTGGGGCTTTGGTCAGCCGCTGATCATGGATTTTGGAATCAACGAGTTCAACAGTTTGTAGCATCGGTGCAGCCAATGCACGCCGGTAACGTGGAAGGTTGCAATAAATCAATTGCTCCAAGCGAACGCAAGACGACCAAATGCGTGTGGAATGCGGATGGCACAGGCACACCCGTCTATCTCGTGGGTGATTCACACGCTGATCATTTAAGTGAAGCTGTTATCGCTGCGACAAAGCAGCTCGATCAGCCACTGACAATTGCAACAGCAAATGCGTGTCCATTCAACGATGTTTACTTCTCATCAACTGCGGCTCCACGCTCATCTTGCCGTCAGTTTGTGCAAAAAACGTTGCGGTGGCTCAAGCAGCAGCCGCCAGGCATCGTGATTGTTTCAGCATCGAGTGTGTACTGGAATTCAAAAGTCTTTAGCGCGGGCCCAACAGCCGAGGCAATGACCAACGATCTTGAGACCAAGCGTGCGAATCTGAAGTCAGGTTTGACGTCGACGGTGAAGCAACTTGAGGCCACGGGTAATCGAGTTGTGCTGGTTCAAGATGTTCCCTATTTCGCGAGTCCTTACTCGTCAGACCCGCGCCAATTCTCCGCTCTTGAAATTGCCAGTGGTCGTGATTTAGGAAGCCAGATGCCTCGGGACTTCGCAGACAAGAATCAGCAGGCCGCGCGAACCGCGGTCACCTCAGTCGCACAGATCACGGGGGCGGCAGTCCTGGATGTGCGCGAGTTCTTTTGCCCGAAAAATATATGCCGAACCCAGATAGGCGAGACCTACTTGTATCGCGACGACGGACACATTTCGATTGCAGCGGCAAAACTGTTGGAGCCGCTTTTCCAAAAAATTCTCGCTTGAGTGATGGGTCTTGAAAGCCAGTTCGACTAAGTCAGGGCGATCGAAGATATTTCGGGTAACGAAATCGGGGATTTCGTAGACATACAGCGTATAGCCAAGCATGATTGAGGGCTTATCACCAGATGTTTACCCTTCGAAGGACCCCGGATGAGTGCAGTGCTGAGCGGACTCAAAGTTGTTGAGCTAGGAGATCAGCAGGCGGTCTCCCATGTCGGCAATGTGCTGGCTGATTTTGGTGCTGAAGTGATCTGTATTGAGCCGGTGGGCGGCTCGCGCCTCCGTAGGCAGCCGGGATTCTTTTTCTTGGCCAGAGGGAAGAAGAGCATCGTTCTGGATTACGGGAATCCAGCTGATGCGGAGATCGCTCGCAAACTGATGGCCGATGCTGACGTTGTTGTGACGACGGAGCGGGCTAAAGACCTAGCGGCATGGGACCTTGATTCAGCGACTCTGACCGGATTAAATCCTCGGTTAGTTTATGCACACCTCAGTTCATTTGGAACTGAAGGAGCATTCGCAGACGTGAAGACTGATGACGCCCTTGTTTCAGCGAAGATGGGATTGAATCAGTCATTCTCTCCCGCAACTAACCGACCAGGGCCAACATGGTCGAGTACACCGTGGACAACTTGGAGCGGAGCGCAGGTCGCACTCCAAGGAATTTTTGCCGCGTTACGTGACCGCGAAACAAGTGGCGCAGGTCAAAGTGTCAGCGTGAGCTTGGGTCACGCGATGGGTGGACTCGATCCTTGGGGTCAAAGTAACGCGGCGCTCGCGCAGGTTTTCCCGGATGCTTTTCAGGGCGGCGGAATGCAATACGCACCTGATGGTTCGCCCTATTTAAGTTACGCCTACAAGCTTCTCATCGCGATCACGAAAGATGGTCACTGGCTGCAATTCTCCCAGGTCCAGCCTCGGCTCTATCGCGATTTCATGACCGCATGTGGTCTTGATTGGATGTACGAGGATGAAAAGTGGGCACACTTCATGAAGACGTGCACTGACACGGTCATGATTCCGCCCGAAACTCCGAGTGAAATGCGTTTCGAATTTTGGAACACGCTTTACGACATAGTCCAGGGGAAAACTCTTGCGCAGTGGCAAGCAACCTTTGATGAATATCCAAACGTGTTTGCCGAAGTTTTCCGTCGCGGCACTGATGTGCTTCATCACAAGCAACTTGAAGTTGAGCATCAAGTCACGACGATTAAGGATCGTCAGCACGGTGATGTGTTGCAACCTGCGGCGCTTGTGCGACTCAGCGATAATCCAGCGGTATTGAACTCTGACGCTCCGCGGATCAATGAGCATGACGGCGAGTTGCGGGCTCGAGCAGGTGCGATCCAACTCAGTGCGCAACCAGCGATCGCGGCCGCAGCAAACTTGCCCTTGGCAGGTGTCACAATTCTTGAACTCGGCACTTTTTATGCAGCGCCTTACGGCTCAACTGTGTTGACTGACTTGGGTGCACGAGTGATCAAGGTTGAAGCTCTCGACGGCGAACCGATGCGGAGCCAGCAAGCATTTCCTGAAGCCGGGGCGATGAAAGT